>JBJMLK010000235.1:0-3195 GCA_045805345.1 Thermoleophilaceae bacterium
GAACCGGCGTGCGGCGGGGGCGGGGCTCCGCCGGTGCGCGGACCCGGCACCGCGCTGCCGGCGAGCCCGTGCGACGGCATCTCCACGCGCGCGCCGGCGTCCGGCGGCGGCGGAGCGTCCGCGCGCGCGCCCGCCTCGGGGGGCGGGGCGAAGACAGTGTTCGCGCCGACCGGCCTGGCCGCGCCGTTGCGGACGCCGACGGCAGCGGTCCCGCAACGCGAGCAGTAGCGGTCGTCGGTACCGAGCAGCGACCCGCACACGTGGCAGGCCCCGGCGATGCCCGCCGCCACGACCTGCGTCACGCCGTAGCCCTCGCCGAGGGCGCGCGCCAGCCCGAGTGCCTCGCGGTCGGCGACGAGCGCCTCCATCGCCTTGCGCTCGAGCAGCGCGCGGTCGTGGCGGTTCTGGCGGTGCATCTCCATCACGAGGGCCCCGAGCTCGGTGAGCACCGTCTCCCGCAGGCGACGAGCGCGCCGCAGGCGGCGCCTGATCGTGCCGCGCTCGACGGCGCCCGGCGTGGCCGTGTCCGCGAGCGGAAGCGGGTCCTGGCCCGCCGGTGGCGCCGCGCCTTCGGCGGCGCGGTGGGCTCTTTCGGAGGCGCTGCTGCGGAGAGCTTTCAGCGAGGGACGCATCGGAAATCGGCGGGAAGGACCGCGGGCTGCGTCGCTTCGGCGGCCACTATAGCGGTGCTCAGCGGTCCCCCGGCGCACCACTCGAGGCGCTCTTGCGGGCAGTCTCGCGGTACGCCTCGAACACCCGCTCGGCCATCCGGTTGCGCTCAAACAGGGCGGCGCGCCGCCGCCCCTCGACCCGCGGATCGGGGGCGTCCAGATGGGGGACCAGGGCCTCGCGCCAGCGGCCGGGCTCGAACGGCGCGCAGAGGGTGCCGGCGACGCCGCGCAGGGCGAGCGGCGCGATCCCGACGTCGGTCGAGAGGACGGGCACGTCGCACGCGAGCGCCTCGAGCGGCGCGAGCCCGAAGCCCTCGCGCTCGGACGTCGCGACGACCGCGTTCGCCGCGTTGATCATGTCCGGCACCCGGTCGGGCGCGAGGCCGCCGTAGGTCAGCAGCTGGGCGTCCGCGGCCCGCGCGAGGTCGAGCGCCCGGTCGTGGCGCTTCTCGGGACGGGCCGGATCCGCGGGGAAGAGGAGATAGCGGCCGGCTGCAGCAAGCCCGAGCCGATCGCGGGCCTCGCGCCGGTCGCGCGGGGCGAAGCGGTCGAGGTTCACGCCGCACGGGAGCACGGCCGCGGCGCGTTCGGTACCCGCGCCCGGCAGCTCTCGGCGCGCGAGGCGCGCGGAGACCGGAGCGTTGAGGTCGACGAGCGGCGCGAGCGCACGCGACATAGGTCCGACCACGCGGTGGCTCAGGTCGGTGCCGTGGTAGGTGACGACGAGCGGCGCTCGCCGGCCGAGCACGAGGGCCACCCAGCCGCTGAGGCCGTAGTGCGCGTGCACGAGGTCGAAGTCGTGCCGGCGGTGGGTTCGGCGCAGCCGGGCCGCCGCGCGCGCGAACCGGCTCGCGCCCCCGGGCTCGAAGGCGAACAGCTCGAGCTCGAGGCCGTCGATGCGCCGCAGCGCCTCCACCTGGTCGCGCACGAAGCCGCCGAGGCCGGGTCGCGACGGCGTGGGGTACATGCTCGTCACGACCAGCACGCGCATGGGGGCCGGAGCGTATCCGCACCGAGAATTCACACACCCGTCGCGCGATTGTCACACCCAGGTCTTGTTCGGTAACGCGGCTCCCGGGAGCATCGACGCATCGTCATTCGACTCCCCGGAGGTACCCCAATGCAGCGCCTGCTTCTCCTCGCTGTCAAAGCAGCTCACCGCACCACGAACGGCCTGCGCCGGCTCGGCGCGGCCGCCGGTCAGGGCACCGTCGAGTACGTCGCCCTGATCCTCCTGGTCGCGATCATCATGGCCGGTGCCATCGGCGCGTTGAAGGGCTTCAAGACCGGCAACGGCAAGCTGCTCGGCGACGTGATCCTTACGAAGATCAAGGACGCCGTCACGAAGGTGCAGTTCTGAGCCCGGCCCGGCTCGACTGCAGCTTCTCGCGGCCCGAACGCACGATCGAACCGCCCGGAAGACGTCTGTCATGGCGGCCAAATCGCGTGTGTTACCCGTCATTCCGTGGGGGAAAATCCCCCATGCGGGTGCCAGTGCAGCGCTGAGGAATTCGATACCGGTCGCGCGACCCCGGGGCGACCGTCCCCGATCGGCCCCCGCGCGACCGGTAGTCGCGGGGACTCGACCTCCGCCCGCGAACAGCGGAGGAGTGAACAGCGTCAACCTCATCGGGCGGCTGGTCGCGGACCCGGTCCTGCGCGCGGGCCCCGCCGGCGAGGACCAGTGCTCGATGCGGATCGCGGTCCCGCGCGTGGGCAGCGTCGGACTGCGCGAGCCGGGGCTGGTCTACGTGGAGGTCGTGGCGACGGGGCTGCGCGCGCACGACGTGGCGAGCGAGGCTCGGATCGGGATGCGGATCGGGGTCTCCGGCCGGCTGGAGCTCGACGAGTGGACCGACCCGGACGGCGAGCGGCGCATGCGCTACGAGGTGATTGCCGACCAGCTCGAGCTGCTGGACGGGTGGGCGCCCCCGCCGGTCCCGGCGGGGTAGGGCGGTCGCCCGCTACGGCGGCCTGCGTCCGCGGTCGGGGTCGCCGCGCGATCGTCAAACAGCGGCTAATGAGGGTGACTCCAGGTCGACTCGTCACTTAAGGCGGCTATGGCGACCTCAAGTGACGAACCACGGCGTCGACTCGTCACTAACCGGCCCATGACACGGTTAAGTGACGAATCAGGGTCCGGGCACGCCGGACCCAATCCTAATTGCCGCTGTTTACGGTGGCGCGAACACCCACCACCACGCCGACCCCCCGAGGCCGCGGCCGCCTCTGCCAACATGCGCCGCATGCCCCCCGCCGAGTCCGACAGCGCTCCCGCCGCGGCCCCAACTTCCGCACCGGGCGTCCGCTCCGACGGACGGACGCCCGACGAGCTGCGGCCGGTGCGGATCGATCCGGGCTTCGTCCGGACGGCCACCGGTTCGGCGCTGATCGCCTGCGGCGGCACGCGGGTCATCTGCACCGCGTCGGTCGTCGAGGACGTGCCGCGCTGGATGAAGGGCCAGGGCCGCGGCTGGGTCACCGCCGAGTACTCGATGCTCCCCGCCTCGACCGGTGACCGCAA
>JBJMLK010000236.1:0-5103 GCA_045805345.1 Thermoleophilaceae bacterium
CGTCGCTCCGGTCCGGCCGCCGCGCCGAAGCGGCCGCGCAAGGCAGGCGCCGCGACCGCGAATCCGGCTCCCGCGCGGCGCGCCCGGAGGACCCCGGCCGCCACCTCGATCCCCGCGCCCGGCGTCCGCCCGGCTCGCACCCGTCGCTCGCCCGCCGCCGCGCCGTCGCCGGGCCGCCGCGCCGCGCAGGCGCTCGTCCGCTTCGTGGAGGCGCGCCTCGTCGATCGCCTGCTCCGCGGCCGCCTCTGGGTGGGCTTCGTGGGCGCCCTGCTCGCCGGGATCGTCTTCCTCAACGTCAGCCTTCTGCAGCTCAACCAGGAGATCGCTCGCACGACCACCCACGCGACGGCGCTCGACCGCCAGAACTCGGGCCTGCGCGCGCGGGTCGCCGCCCTCGACTCGAGCGAGCGGATCCAGCGCCTGGCCGCCGCGCGCGGAATGATCACGCCGGCCCCGGGCCAGTACCGCTACCTCCACGCGCGACCGCGGGTCGACGGCGCGCTCGCGGCACGCCGCGTGATCGCTCCGCAGCCGGACACGGGAACGGCCACCGCGCAGGCGCCGGCCGCCACCACCCCGACCACCACCACGACCCCGACCACCACCACGACGCCCGCCGCGTCGCCGGTCGCGAGCGCGACGCCGACACAGTCCGCAGCCGCGCCTCAGACCAGCGCGGCCGCGGCGCCGCCGACCGCGGTCGCCACCACCGCCACCCCCTGATGGTCCTGCTCGAACGGCGCATCGGGCTGCTGTTCGGGCTGTTCCTCACACTCCTCGCCCTCGCGGGCGCGCGCGCCCTCTGGCTCGCCGCCGTGCGCCACCACGACCTCAGCGGCCGCGCCGCGGCGCAGCAGGTCCAGGAGGTGGAGGTCCCGGCCAGGCGCGGCTCGATCACCGACCGCAACGGCGTCGAGCTGGCAGTGTCCGAGGACTCGGCCACCGTCTACGCCAACCCGAGGCAGATCCGCAGCCCCGCGTCGACCGCGGTCAAGCTCGCGCCGATCGTCCACCGCCCGTACCAGCAGCTGCTCGAGGAGCTGAGCGACAGGCGGCACGGGTTCGTCTACCTCGCGCGGCAGATCGACGCCGACAGCGGCGACGCGGTCAAGAAGCTCAACGTGACGGGGCTCGGGGTGACCACCGAGCCGCGCCGCCGCTACCCACACGGCGCCCTGGCGTCGCAGCTGATCGGGTCGGTGGGCACCGACGGCTACGGCCTGGCCGGCATCGAGCAGTCCCAGGAGCGCGCGCTGCGCGGCGAGGACGGCCGCCGCCGCGTGACGAGCGACGCCACCGGCAAGCCGGTGAGCATCGTCGAGCAGAAGCAGGCGAAGGCCGGCAAGGACGTGCACCTCACCCTCGACGCCGCGATCCAGGAGCGCACCGAGTCGGTGCTCAAGGGCGTGGCCCAGACCTTCGCTCCGAAGGCCGCCACCGCGCTCGTGCTCGACCCGCGCACCGGCGCGATCCTCGCGCTCGCCAACTGGCCGCCGGTGAACGCGCAGTCGTTCGGCAAGGCGTCGGCGGAGGACCGGATGGACCGCGCGGTGGGCGCGAGCTACGAGCCCGGCTCCACGTTCAAGCCGGTCACGATCTCGGGCGCGCTCCAGGAGCGGTTGATCACGCCCGACTCGGTCTTCAACGTGCCGCCGCAGCTCCAGGTGGCCGACCGCACCATCCACGACGCGGAGGACCACGGCTACGAGAGCCTCACCGTCGCGCGCATCCTGGCGCAGTCGTCGAACATCGGAACCGTGGAGATCGGCCTGCGCCTCGGGGCCCAGCGCTTCGACCGCTGGGTCCGGCGCTTCGGCTTCGGCGGCTCGACCGGCGTCGACATCCCCGGCGAGGCGACCGGCATCGTGCCGCACCCCAAGCAGTACTCGGGCTCGTCGATGGGCAACCTGCCGATCGGCCAGGGCCTGGCCGTCACGCCCATCCAGATGGCATCGGCCTACCAGGCGATCGCCAACGGCGGCGTGATGCGGAGGCCGCACGTGATCGGCGACACCCCCGCGCCGCCGCACCGGGTGATCCAGGCCGCGACTGCGCACAGGGTCGCGCGCATGCTCGAGGGCGTACTCGGGCCGGGCGGTACGGCGCAGGAGGCGAAGATTCCGGGCTACATCCTCGCCGGCAAGACCGGCACCGCCCAGAAGCCCGTCAACGGCGGCTACTCGGAGACCAAGTACTTCGCGTCGTTCATCGGCTTCGCCCCGGCGCGCAGGCCGCGCCTGCTGGTGGCCGTGATGGTCGACGAGCCGAACGGCTCGATCTACGGCGGCGTGGTGGCAGCGCCGGCCTTCCAGAAGATCGCCTCGTTCGCGCTGCCGTACCTGAAGATCCCGCCGGGGTAGATGGTCGATTCCACGACCCCGCGCACGCGGATGCCGCGCGGATACCTGCGCATCTCTGCGTCCTCGGGCTCGTCCTTGGCTCCACCAAGGACTTCACCCTGCGTCCTTGACCTGCTTGGTCCCGCGCGCCCCCGCGCACATGCGGCCGTGGAATCGACCATCTAGCGCCTCCGAGGCCCGGATTAGACTCGCCCCGAGTGCTCCTCAGCGATCTAGTCGGGGCGGGCGACGCGCCCGCCGTGGAGATCTCCGGGCTGGCCTATTCGTCCCAGGGCGTCCGCCGCGGCGACCTGTTCTTCTGCGTGCGCGGGTTCAAGTCCGACGGCCACGACTACGCCCCGCAGGCCGTGGAGCGCGGCGCCGCGGCACTGGTCTGCGAGCGGCCGCTCGGCCTCGGCGTGCCCGAGGTGCTCGTGGAGGACGGCCGCGCCGCGATGGCCGAGCTCGCCGCGCGCTTCTACGCCGATCCGACCGGGACCCTGGCCGTGGTCGGCGTGACCGGCACCAACGGGAAGACGACCACCACGTACCTCGTGCGCGCGATCCTCGAGGCGGCGGGCCGCAGCTGCGGGCTCCTCGGCACCGTCACGTCGATCGTCGGCGGCCAGGAGGAGCCCGTCCAGCGCACGACGCCCGAGGCGATCGACCTGCAGGCCACGTTCCGGCGGATGCTCGACGCGGGCGACGGGGCCTGCGCGATGGAGGTCTCCTCGCACGCGCTCGAGCTGCGGCGCACCGCCGGAGTCCACTTCGCCGCGCGCGTCTTCACGAACCTCACCCAGGACCACCTCGACTTCCACTCCGACATGGAGCAGTACTTCCTCGCCAAGCGGAGGCTCTTCGAGGGGCCGGGCGGGCCCGCCGTGCTCAACGTGGACGATGAGTACGGCCGGCGCCTGGCGGGCGACTTCCCCGGCGCCACCACCTACGCGATCGACCGCGACGCCGCCTTCCGTGCGCGGGACGTGGACTTCGACCCGCGCGGCTCGCGCTTCACGTTGGCCACCCCGGACGGCGAGGCAGCGATCGAGACGCGGCTGCCGGGCCTGTTCAACGTCTCGAACGCGCTCGCCGCCGCCGCCGCCGCGAGGGCGGTGGGCGTGCCGCTCGACCGGGTGGCGGCGGGGCTCGCGGCCGCGGACCGCGTGCCGGGCCGCTTCGAGCCGGTCGACGAGGGCCAGCCGTTCGCCGTGCTCGTGGACTACGCGCACACACCGGACTCGCTAGAGAACGTGCTGCGCGCGGCCCGGCGGATCACCGACGGCCGCCTGACCGTGGTCTTCGGCGCAGGGGGCGACCGCGATCGCACCAAGCGCCCGGAGATGGGCCGCGTGGCGGCGGCGCTGGCCGACCGCGCGATCGTGACCTCGGACAACCCGCGCTCCGAGGAGCCGGGCTCGATAGTCGACCAGGTGCTGGCCGGCGCCGCCGCCGGCGCCGAGCGCGAGGTCGACCGCCGGCGCGCGATCGAGCTGGCGGTCGAGGGCGCCCGCCCGGGCGACGTGGTCGTGATCGCCGGCAAGGGGCACGAGCAGGGTCAGGAGTTCGAGGACGGCCGCAAGGAGCCGTTCGACGACGTGACCGTCGCCCGCGAGGCGCTCCGCTCGCTCCTCGGGGCAGCGTCGTGATCGACCGCACCGCCGACTGGGTCGCGAGTGCGGCCGGCGGCTCGCTGCACGCCGGCGACCCGCTCGAGCCCGGCCCGCGCAGGGCGGTGGTGGACTCGCGCGAGGCCGGTCCGGGCGACCTGTTCGTGGGCCTGCGCGGTACGCGCGACGACGGCGGCCGCTTCGCGGCGCAGGCGCTGGAGGCCGGCGCCTGGGGCGCGATCGTCTCGCCTGACTACGCGCACTCGCTCGCCGGCACCGGCCGCCCCGTGATCGCCGCCGCCGACCCGCTGGCGGCGCTCCAGGCGCTCGCGCGCGAATGGCGGCGCGAGCTGGCGTGCCCGGTCGTCGGCGTCACCGGCTCGACCGGCAAGACGTCGACGAAGGACATTCTCACCGCCATGCTGCGCGGGACCTGGCCGCGCGCGCACTCGAACCGCGAGAACCTGAACACCGAGATCGGGCTGCCGCTGACGATCCTCGAGGCCGAGCCCGGCACCGAGGCGATGGTGCTCGAGATGGCGATGCGCGGCGCCGGCCAGATCGCCGAGCTGACGGCGATCGCCGAGCCCGACGTGGGCGTGGTGGTGAACGTCGGGCCGGTTCACCTCGAGCTGCTCGGCACGGTCGAGCGCGGGGCGGCGGCAAAGGCCGAGCTGATCCGCGACCTGCGGCCCGGCGCGAGTTGCGTCGTGCCCGCCGGCGAGCCGCTCCTTGATCCGCACCTGCTCGACGACCTCGTGACGATCACCTTCGTCGACGGCGGCGACGTGCGCCTCGCGACGTTCGAGGACGGCGTGGCGCGCATCGACGCCCGCGGGACCGAGGTCGTGCTCGAGCTCTCCTACGACGAGGGCCACAACGTGCTCAACACGGTCGCGGCGGTTGCCGCCGCCACCGCGCTCGGGGTCGTTCCAGCGGGTCGCGTGGACGTGAGCTTCTCGTCGCTGCGCGGCGAGGTCGTGGAGCTGGGCGGCGGGGTGACGGTCGTGAACGACTGCTACAACGCCAACCCGATGTCGATGCGCGCCGCCCTCGTCGACCTCGCCGCATCGGCTCGCGGCCGCCGCGTCGCCGTGCTCGGCGACTGGATGGAGCTGGGCGCCGCCCAGGAGCGACTGCACGTCGAGGCCGGC
>JBJMLK010000237.1:0-22867 GCA_045805345.1 Thermoleophilaceae bacterium
CGGCCAGGGCCGCAACAACGTGAAGGCCTACCTGCGCGAGAACCCGAACCTGACCCGCGAGTTGGAGGAGAAGATCTACGCGGCCCTGGGCGTCGAGTCGCGGCGGACGCCGATAGCTCCGGTACCGGACGCCGGCGCCGACGGCGAACCCGCCGCCGCGGAGAACGGCGGCCCGCCGGCGACGGCAGCGGCCGAGGCGGCGTAGGCGCCGGCTCCGCTCCGGCCGGCGCACCCGTTCAGGCGTCGGTCGGGTGGCTGGCGAAGGGTGGCTGGTTCGATCGGTTGCAGTTGTGGTCCCTATAGGTGCACAACTGCAACTGCGCTCCGGCTTGGCGGCCTCGGGCGAAGCCGCCGTCGCGGAGAACGGGGGCGTCGGTCGGGCGGCTGGTGAAGGGCGCCTGGTTCGGTCGGCGGTTGCAGTTGACAGCAACTATTACGGTCAACTGCAACAGCGCTCCGGCTTGGCGGCCTCTCAGTCCAGGTTCCAGCCGAAGTAGACCTCGGTCCGCACCACCTTGTCGCCCTCGAAGATGAGGATCTCCGTGTTGCGGAAGCGACTGCCGTCTGTGCGCGTGGCCTCGTAGGTGACCAGCACCTCGTCGCCGACCTCCACGAGCCGCTCGAACTCGAACGCCGCGATCGCGCCGGCGTTGGGCCAGCAGCGCTCGAAGTAGGTGGCGCGGTCGATCCCGGGGTCGGGCGGGGCGAAGAAGGTGTAGTCGCCGGCCAGGTGTCGGTCGATCAGGTCGCGCTCGCCCGACTCGTAGGCGGCGTAGCAGTCGCGCGCGATCGCCAGGCGGTCGGCCATCGCGCTCGGCTAGCCGCCGAGGGTGCGGCGCGGCCGCGCCACCAGCTCGCCGCCGCAGTTCGGGCAGGCGCCGGACATCTCCTCGGCGCAGGACGGGCAGAAGGTGCACTCGAAGCTGCAGATCCGCGCCTCGCCGTCGGCGGCGAGGGCGGCGCCGCACCTCTCGCACTCCGCGCGCATCTCGAGGGCCACCCCGGGCACGTTACAGCGATTCCTTGCCAAGCCCCCTTCCGAGGCGTACCCTTCACCCAGGCGGCCGACCCGGCCACCGCGAGACGAAGAACCAGCAAATCAGGCCGTTTTGGAAGCGGGAACACTCATCGACTTCACAGGCAGAACCACCGAAACTTCGTCAGGACGCCCCCGGAGGAGGTTGAGAGGGCGGTCCTAGACACCCCCCGCGCGCGACCCTAACCGCGCGCGCCCGCTCATGGAAACGCCTGGCGTCTCGCGGCAACCGTGCCGCGTCGCTCGATAGCGAGCTGAGGCGAGCTGGGGCCCGGATGGCCCAAGAGGAGAGCGGAGAGATGGGAAGCATGGTCGGTGCGGTAATCGCGGAGGAGATTTTCGTCGGCGCCGCAGTCGCGGCGGTCGTGTCGACCCTCGTGGTCCTGCTGGTGGGCCGGCAGCGGACCGGTCAGGTGGTTGCGGACGCCGTGCCACCCGTCGACTCGAGCGCCGGGCGCGCGAGCACGATGGTCGCCGCCACGGCCACCCGCGCGACGCGTGGCGCCGGGCGTACGCGCGCACGCGGCGCCGAGGACGGGTATTCCGACGGCGGCGACCACGGCGCGTCAGAGGCGCGCGGCGGGGTCGCGGCAGCGCCGCCCGCCGGCGCCGCGGGGCGGGCCGGCGCCGGCGCCGGCGCCGCGGTCCGCGACGCCATCGACACCGAGCTGCGCGAGCGCCGCGCCGAGATCGCCCGCGCCGAGGAGCGGATCCTGCGCAAGGAGGAGGCGCTCGATGTCCGCATCGCGGAGCTGGAGCGCCGCGAGACCTCCGTGGCGGACCGCGCCCGCAACCTCGATCGCGAGGCCCAGAAGCTCAAGTCCGCCAAGCACGACCAGCTGCGCGAGCTCGAGCGGGTCTCGAACCTGACGGCGGGGCAGGCGCGCCACGTGCTGCTCGCCGAGCTCGAGGAGGAGCTCCGCCACGACAGCGCCCAGCTCGTGCGCCAGATCGAGCAGGAGGCGCGCCGCGACGCCGAGCGCCGCGCCCGCAGCATCCTCGCGACGGTCATGCAGCGGATGGCCGGCGGCCACGCCGCCGAGACGACCGTGTCGGTCGTCCACCTCGAGTCCGACGACCTCAAGGGCCGCATCATCGGGCGCGAGGGCCGCAATATCCGCGCGCTCGAGACGCTCACCGGGATCGACTTCATCATCGACGACACGCCCGGCGCCGTGATCCTGTCCGGCTTCGACGGCGTGCGCCGCGAGATCGCCCGGCTGACCCTCGAGCGGCTGCTCCAGGACGGTCGCATCCACCCGGCGCGCATCGAGGAGGCGTACTACCAGGCGCGGTCGGAGATCGAGAACCACATCGCCGAGGTGGGCGAGCAGGCGGTGCTCGAGGCCAATGTGGGCACCGTCCATCCTGAGCTGTCGAAGCTGCTCGGCCGACTCCACTACCGCACGAGCTACGGCCAGAACGTGCTCGCCCACTCGATCGAGTGCGCCCGCCTGGCCGCCATGCTCGCCGCCGAGCTCGGCGCGAGCGAGAAGACCGCCGCGCGGGCCGCGCTGATGCACGACATCGGCAAGGCCGTGAGCCACGAGGTGGAGGGGCCGCACGCGCTCGTGGGAGGCGAGATGGCGCGCCGCTACGGCGAGTCCGAGGCCGTGGCCCACGCGATGGAGGCGCACCACAACGAGGTCGAGCTGCGGACCGTCGAGGCGGTCATCGTCCAGATCGTCGACTCGCTGTCGGGCGCTCGCCCGGGCGCGCGCGGGGAGTCGCTCGAGCAGTACACCAAGCGCCTCCGCGACCTCGAGGAGATCGCCACCCGCCACGCCGGCGTCGAGAAGGTCTACGCCATGCAGGCCGGCCGCGAGATCCGCGTGATCGTGCACCCCGAGGAGGTGGACGACGACACTGCTGCGCTGCTTTCGCACCGGATCGCGCGGGACGTGGAGAAGGAGCTCGAATACGCGGGGCAGATCAAGGTCACGGTGATCCGCGAGAGCCGAGCGGTCGACTTCGCGAAGTAGCTCACGGCCTCAGGACCAGCCGGTCGTCCTCCGCGGCGGCAACCTCGAACGAGCGCTCGCCCACCACGAGCCGACCGCCCTCGAGCGACCATTCGCCTTCGCTCGCCACGGGAACGTCGACCGCCCCCGGCGCCTGCTGCGCATAGGTCCCGTCGCTGCGCAGGTCGAGCGCCGTGCGCCCGCGCGAGGGGGGTAGCGGGTGCGACGCGGGCCTGAAGACCATCGCGCCGTCCGCGTCCTCCTCGTGGGCATGGACCCACTTGCCCGTCACGCCGGCCACGCCGGCGATCATCTCAGCTCAGGAGCTTTTGCCGCGGTCCCGCGAGCGTCGCGTTCATGCGCGCGACCTGGCCCTGGGTGAACATGAACATCGCGGCGTCGTCGACGTAGTCCATGTAGTTCATGAACATGTCGCCGGATGGCCCGTTGTGGCACGAGAGGTGCGGGAAGGACGGCTTCCCGTAGTTCGGCCCGCCCGCGCTCGGGGTGTCGGCCACCTGGTCGTTCCCGGTGCAGTCGTTCATGTCGCCCCAGATGTGGCGCAGGTTGAAGTAGTGCCCGACCTCGTGGGTGGCGGTCCGGCCGCGGTCGAACGGCGCGGCCGCGGTCCCGCTGGTGCCGAACGCCGTGTTGAGGATCACCACTCCGTCGGTCGCCGCCGGTCCACCCGGGAACTGCGCGTACCCGAGCAGCCCGCTGCCGAGTGCGCAGACCCAGATGTTCACGTAGCGGGCGGTGTCCCACGGGTCCTTGCCGCCGGTCTTCGCGCTCTTGACGGTGTCGTCGGCGCCGAACCCCGTCACGGTGGTGGCAGTGCGCGTGATGCCGCTCGTGCTCTCCCCGTCGGGGTCAAGCGTGGCGAGCTCGAACTGGACGTTGGGATTGGCGACGAGGCTCTTGAACGGCGCCGGCACCTGGCTCTTGTCGGCGTTCTTCAGCGCGTAGTCGCGATTCAGGGCAGCGATCTGGCTCTTCACCTGGGCGTCCGAGATGTTCTCCTGCTCCGTCCGGTAGACCACGTGGACGACCACCTGCACGGTGGTGACGCGATCGGCCACGCGCATCGCCTCGCCGCTCGCGATGAGCCGCTGCGTCTCCGCCTGGATCTTGAGGCGCCGTTCGCGGTAGCCCGGATCGGTCTCGAGGAGCAGCTCATGCACGGCGACGTGGGCGCAGGTACGGCGCTTTGGTTTAGCCATAGGTGCCAGTCAAAAGCCTCTGAGCAACCGCGTCAACCCCCTAAACGGGCGGTAGCCTTGAGCCCCTTGAAGCGGTACCACGTCACAACCTTCGGCTGCCAGATGAACGAGCACGACTCGGAGCGCATGAAGGGCATGCTCGAGTCGCTCGGCTACAGCGAGGCGGGCGACCGCGCGGACGCCGACCTGATCCTCTTCAACACCTGCTCGATCCGCGAGAAGGCGGACAACCGGCTGATCGGGCACCTCGGCGAGGCCAAGCGGCTCAAGTCGGAGGACCCGGACCGCGTGATTGGGATCGGTGGCTGCTGGGCCCAGTCGCTCAAGGAAGAGGTCTTCGAGCGCTTCCCGTTCGTCGACGTCGCGTTCGGGCCGGGCCAGGTCCCCAAGCTGGCCGAGTTCCTCACGAGCGAGAGCCTCACCGCCCAGGGCTTCTTCGAGTTCGAGGGCTTCACCGGCCACCTGCCCGCCAAGCGCGAGCGCGACTTCCAGGCCTGGATGCAGATCTCGGTGGGCTGCAACTGCGCCTGCGCCTACTGCATCGTGCCCTCGACCCGTGGGCGCGAGGTCAGCCGCCCGGCGCGCGAGCTGGTGGACGAGGCGGAGCGGCTGGCGGCTGACGGCGTCCGCGAGATCACGCTGCTCGGGCAGAACGTGAACTCCTACGGGCGCGACCTCCCGAGGGGCGAGAAGACGACGTTCGCGGAGCTGCTCGGCCTGATCGACGCCGTCGACGGGGTCGAGCGCATCCGCTACACGAGCCCGCACCCCAAGGACATGCGCGAGGACGTGATCCGCGCCCACGCCCAGCTGCCGTCGGTCTGCGAGCACATCCACCTGCCGCTCCAGTCGGGCTCGAGCCGGATCCTCAAGGCCATGCGCCGCACCTACGACCGCGAGCGCTACCTCGACCGCGTCGCGCAGATCCGCGAGCACGTGCCCGACGTGGCGCTCACGACCGACATCATCGTCGGCTTCCCGGGGGAGACCGAGGAGGACTTCGCGCAGACCCTCGAGGTGACGGATCAGGTGGGCTACGACTCGGCGTTCACGTTCATCTACTCGCCGCGCCGCAGCACGCTCGCCGCCGGCTACGAGGACCAGGTGCCGCACGACGTGAAGCGTGAGCGCATGGAGCGCCTCGTGGAGGTCGTTCAGCGCCGCGCGGCCGAGCGCGCACAGCGGTTCGTGGGCCGCGACGCCGAGGTGCTCGTCGAGGGCCCGTCGCGCACCGACCCGGCCAGGCTGCGCGGCCGCACGCGCCACAACAAGACCGTGAACTTCCACGGCGCCGCCGCGCCCGGCGAGCTCACCGAGGTCCGCATCGAATCGGCCACCAGCACGACGCTCGCGGGCGAGGAGCGGCTCGTAGCGCGGCTCCGGTGAGCGCCCAGCCGGCGCCCGCGGCAATCGCGATATTCGGTCCGACGGCAGTCGGCAAGACGGCGGTCGCGCTGGCGCTGGCCGACCTGCTGCGGGCGCGCGGCGAGGACCCGGTCGCGATCTCGGCGGACGCCCTGCAGGTCTATCGCGGCCTCGAGATCCTCACCGGCGCGGCGACGGCGCAGGAGCGCGCCCGCCTGGAGCACCGCCTGATCGGAATCGTCGAGCCCGCGGCGACGTTCTCGGTCGGCGAGTTCATGCCGCTCGCGCACGAGGAGATCGACCGCGCTCGTGCCGCGGGGCGGCGTCCGATCGTGGTCGGCGGCACCGGGCTCTACCTGCGCGCCGCGCTCACCGAGCTCTCGCTGGCCCCGGCGCCGCCGCCCGAGCTGCGCGCGCGGCTCGAGGCGGCCGTCGCCGAGCGCGGGTCCGGCGCGCTGCACGACGAGCTCCGGTCGCGAGCGCCCGCCGTCGCGGCCGCGATACCGCCCGGCGACCGCACGCGAATCGTCCGCTCGCTCGAGCTGCTCGAGATCGGCGCCGAGCCGCCGCCGGCCGAGGGCTCCGAGCTGTGGACCGCCGAAACCCGCGTGCCGACGCACCTCTTCGGCCTGACGATGGACCGCGACGCGCTGTACGAGCGGATCGACGCGCGAGCCGACGCGATGGTCGCGGCCGGCGCCGCCGGGGAGGCGCGCCGGGCGCAGGCCGCCGGCGCCTCGCGCACAGCGCGGGCGGCGCTCGGCTTCGAGGAGCTGCTGGCCGGCGACGTGGAGCGGATGAAGCAGCGCACCCGCCAGTACGCCAAGCGGCAGCTCACGTGGATGCGCAAGCTCGCCGGCGTGACGGTGCTCGACGCGACGGGCCGCGAGCCGGCTGACCTGGCGCGCGAGATCGCGGCGGCCACGTGATCGGGCGCGCGCCGCCCGTCCGCCCGGCCACTTCGCGCGACCGCTCGCGTCTCGCCACGGTGCTGGCCCGGGCGTTCGACGACGACCCGGTGATGGGGTGGTTCTTCCAGGAGCAGCGTCGCCGCGACGCCCGCAACCGCCGCTTCTTCGGCATGCGCCTGCGTCAGCTGATGCCGCAGGGCGAGACCTACACCGTGGAGGGCGAGTTGGGGGCAGCGATCTGGGCCGCGCCGGAGCGCTGGCGCCTCAGCCGCTTCGAGGAGATCCGGATGACGATCGCGATGCTGCCGGCCGTGTGGCCGCGGCTGCGCGAGATCATCGAAGGCCTCGAGGCGATCGACCGGGCGCACCCGAAGGCGCCGCACTACTACCTCGCGGTGCTAGGGACTGACCCGGACGCTCAGGGGCGCGGGATCGGCTCGGCGCTGCTGCAGCCCACGCTCGAGACCTGCGACCGCGACGAGGTGCCCGCCTACCTCGAGTCGTCGAAGGAGCGCAACATCGACTTCTACGCGCGCCACGGCTTCCTCGTGACAGCCGAGATCGAGCTGCCCGATGGCCCCCGGGTGTGGTCGATGTGGCGGGCTCCGCAAGGCTAGGCCGGGCCGGGTGGGGGCGGGCGGAGGCCCGCACCGAGCACGGCACGCATCCGGGCCACCGCTTCGACCGGCACGCGGTCGCTGACCCAGATCTCCCCGTTGCTCACGTCGTGTGCGTACACGAGCGCGCCCTCCGCGTCGCGAACCGCGAGCTCCACGATGAACCCGGGATCCGCGAGCGCCGCCAGGCGAGCAAGGTTGTCGCCCTCGATGGGTACCCGGTGCGGCCCGATCCCGAAGCCGATCGGCCCGATCCTGAACGCCTCGCTTGCACGCCGGTTGCCGTCGGCGAGGTGGGGGTACGCCGCGTTGATCGTCTCGATGAACTCGTCGAAGTCCTCGAGGATGTCGCCGTCGAGCTCGAGCATGGCCCCCTCGAAGCCGCCCGCGATCAGAGCCTCGATGACCGCCGAGGCCGGGCCCTCGAAGTAGCCGATCGAGGTGTCCGCTTCCATGTGGCGATTATCGTGCCCGCCCGATGAGGTTCGAGAAATGGCAAGCGCTCGGCAACGACTACCTGATCGTGGAGGCTCGTGAGCTCCCGTTCGAGCTGACGCCCGAGCGGGTGAGGCGCATCTGCGCACCGCACACCGGGGTGGGGTCAGACGGCGTGCTGCTGCTCTCGGAGCCGGACGAGCGCGGGTTCGTCGCCCGGCTGCGGATCTTCAACCCCGACGGCTCGGAGGCCGAGCTGTCGGGCAACGGCGCGCGCGAGGCGATCCTCTACCTGCGCCGCAGCGGCTGGACCGACAGCGACAGCTTCTCGATCCAGACGGCGGCGGGCGAGATCAGGCCGCGGATCACCGGTCCGGCCACCTGCACCGTGGACATGGGCCGCGCCAGGCTCACGTCGAAGGACTACCCCTCGGGCGGCGACGACGGCGCCGGGACGCTGACCGCCGCCGGCCGCGAGCTGCGCTTCCAGCACGTCTCGATCGGCAACCCGCAGTGCGCGATCGAGGTCGACGGCGCCGAGCTCGCGGGCCTCGACCTCGGCGCCCTCGGGCCGCCCATCGAGGGCAGCGACCTGTTCCCCAACCGCACCAACGTCTCGTTCTGGCGCCGCGACTCCGACACCGAGATCACGGCCCGGATCTTCGAGCGCGGGGTGGGGGAGACCATGTCTTCCGGCACGGGTGCGAGCGGCGCGGCCGTGGCCGCCGTCCTACGCGGGCTCGACTCGCCCGTTACCGTCCACCTCGACGGCGGCGACCTCGAGGTCGACGTCGGCGAGGACCTGCACGTCGACCTGACCGGCTGGGCCATCCCCGTCTACCGGGGCGAGCTGGCCGCGGAATTCCTGGAGGAACTGCGTGAGGCACAGTGAGCGCCTGGAGCGAATCCCCCCGTACCTGTTCGCCGAGCTCGAGCGGAAGATCGCGGCGAAGAAGGACGAGGGCGTCGACGTCATCAGCCTCGGGATAGGCGACCCCGACACGCCGACGGCGGACCCGATCGTCGAGGCGCTGTCGAGTGCCGCGGCCGATCCCGGCACGCACCAGTATCCGTCCAACCGCGGCCGGCCCGAGTTCCGCACGGCCGTCGCCCGCTTCTACGAGCGGCGCTTCGGCGTCGAGCTCGACACCGACACCGAGATCATCCCCGCGCTCGGCGCGAAGGAGTGCATCTTCAACCTCAACCTCGCCTTCCTCGACCCTGGCACTGTCGCCCTGGCGTCCGACCCCGGCTACCCGGTCTACACGGGTGGGCCGGTGCTCGCGGGCGCCGAGCCCGTGCTGCTGCCGCTGCGGGCCGACGACGCCTTCGCCCCCGATTTCGCGAGCGTCGCGGCCGGGGACTGGGAGCGCGCGCGGCTGATGTACCTCAACTACCCGAACAACCCCACCGGCGCGGTCGCGCCCGACGGGATGTTCGAGCGTGCGGTGGAGCTGGCCCGCGAGCACGACGTGCTCGTGGTGCACGACGCCTCGTACACCGAGACGACCTTCGACGGCTACGTCGCGCCGAGCTTCCTGGAGACGCCCGGCGCGCGCGAGGTCGGCGTCGAGGTGTTCTCGCTGTCGAAGGGCTGGAGCATGACCGGCTGGCGCACCGCCGCGATCGTCGGCAACGCCGAGGCGATCGAGTCCTACTGGCGGCTCAAGTCGAACATCGACTCGGGGATGTTCGAGGCGGTGCAGATGGCGGCGGCAAAGGCGCTGGACCACTACGAGGTCACGCGCGAGACGAGCGCGATCTACCAGCGCCGCCGCGACCTCGTGTGCGATGCGCTCGCGGCGATCGGCGTCGACGTCACGCCGCCCAAGGGCACGATCTACATCTGGGCGCCGGTGCCGGACGGCCACACGTCGGCCACGTACTGCGAGCTGGTGCTCGAGGAGTCGGGCGTCGTGCTGTCGCCCGGCGGGGCGTACGGCCCGAACGGCGAGGGCTTCTTCCGCATCTCGCTCACGGTGCCCGACGAGCGCCTGAGCGAGGCCGTCGACCGGCTGCGCTCGAGCCTGGGCGGTTGAGCGGCGCTAGCTCGCCGCCAGCGTCTGCCGCAGCCCGGTGTCCAGGTCGCGCGGCGCGTAGCCGAGGCGCTCGCGCGCCTTGTCGTCCCTCGCCCAGTACGTGACGCCGTCGGAGACCGAGATCAGCTCCTTGAAGTTGGGTGGGAAGCCCATGATCTTGCCCAGCACCGGCCCGGCCGGCGCGACCGCCTTGAGCACGCCCACCGGCAGGTCGCGCTTCGGCGGCTTCTTGCCGGCGATCTCGGACGCCTTGTCCACGAGCGTGCGCATGTTCGCGATCTCGCCGCCCAGCACGTACGACTGGCCGGGCTCGCCGCGGTCGAAGGCGAGGATCGTCCCGTCGGCCACGTCGTCCACGTGCACGAGGTTGAAGCCGGTCTCCGGGAACATGTAGGCGAACAGCTTGCCGTTCGACGCCTGGTCGATCATGTTGCCGATCTCGGAGTGGTCGCCCGGCCCGTACACGCCGCCCGGCTGGACGATCACGATCGGCGCGCCCTTCGCGATCCGGTCGAGCGCGACCCTGTGGGACTCGTACTTCGTCTCGTCGTAGTAGGAGAGGAACCCCTCGCCCGTGTCGCGCTCGTACGACTCGTCCACGACCTGGCGCTTGGTGTTGCCGAACACGTTCACGGTGCTGACGTAGACGATCTTCGGGACCCCCGACTGGATCGCGCAGTCGAGCACGCGCTCGGTGCCGCGCACGTTGGTCTCGTACATCCCCTCGCGCTGCGACTTCGGGATGCCGACCTTGTAGATCGCCGCGCCGTGGAAGACGCCGTCGGCGCCGTCGACGCCGCGGCGGATCGCGTCGACGTCGGTGAGGTCGCCCTTCACCAGCTCCACGCCCAGGCGCTCGAGCTCCAGCGCCTTCTCCGGCGAGCGCACGAGCGCCACCACGTCGTCGCCGCGCTCGCGCAGCTTGCGCACCAAGCGGCCGCCGATGAACCCGGTCCCACCCGTCACGAAGGCCCTCACGAGGCGCACGTTACCGGGCCTAGACTTGACGCGACATGCAGAGGGGACGCAACGGCCGCAACTCCGAGAGTAGGTACGGCGAGGGCATTCGCAACCCGCGCGCGCGCCAGCGCGCGATGGTGGTCGCGGTCGCGCCGGAGGAGCCGGACCTGAGCGAGCTGCGCGAGCTCCTGCGCACCGCGGGCGTCGCCGTCGCCGGCGAGCTCGTACAGCGGCGTGCTCAGCCGGACCCCGACCGCTACTTCGGGAAGGGCAAGCTCACCGAGCTGAAGCGAGCGATAGGGGAGGCCGACGCCAACCTCGTGGCGGTCGACGACGAGCTGCTTCCGCGGCAGGAGCGGAACCTCGAGGAGGCCGTCGGCGTGCCCGTGATCGACCGGACCGCGATCATCCTCGACATCTTCGCCGACCACGCGGGGTCGGCCGAGGGCAACCTCCAGGTCGAGCTGGCGCAGCTCGAGTACAACCTCGCGCGCATGCGCGGCCTGTGGACGCACCTCGAGCGCCTCGGCGGCGGCATCGGCACGCGCGGCCCCGGTGAGACCCAGATCGAGACCGACCGCCGGCTCGCTCGCGACCGGATCGCCGCTCTCAAGCGCAAGCTCGAGCAGACGCGCGCCACCCGCTCGACGATGCGTCGCGAGCGCGAGCGCGCGCAGATGCCGACGGTGGCCCTCGCCGGCTACACCAACGCGGGCAAGTCGACACTGCTCAACGCGCTCACGGGCGCCGACGCCGGCGTCCAGGACCGCCTCTTCCACACGCTCGACCCGATGACGCGCTCGTTCGAGATCGCGGGACGGTCATACCTCCTGACCGACACCGTCGGCTTCATCCGCAAGCTGCCGCACCAGCTGGTCGACGCCTTTGCCGCCACGCTCGAGGAGACGCTGCGGGCCGACCTGATCGTGCACGTCGTGGACGCCTCGGCGCCCGAGGACGAGCTGCTCGCGATGGTCGACGCGGTGGAGGAGGTGCTGGCCGAGATCGGCGCCGACGACCGCCCGCGCCTGCTCGCCCTCAACAAGGTCGACGTGCTGGACGAAGACCGGCGCCGCGAGCTGTCGTTCCGCCACCGCGACGCGGTCCAGGTGTCGGCGGTCACGGGCGAGGGCCTCGAGGACCTGCGGGCCGCGGTCGAGGCGCGCTTCCTCAGCTCGCTGCGGTCGATGGACCTGCTCGTGCCGTACGAGGACGGCGGCAGCCTGTCGGAGCTGCACGAGGTGGCCGGCGACGTGGAGCGCTCCGACACCGCCTCGGGCGTGCGCGTGCGGGCGCGTGTCCCCGCCGGGCTGGCGCAGCGGTTCGAGCGCTTCGAGGTGAACGGCACCGGCGGCCGCAACGGCTCCGAGCCCGGCGCCGAGTGAGCCTCCGCTTCACCCGCCTGACCGACCACGCCCGGCCACCCGCCCAGGCCCACCCGGGTGACGCGGGCTACGACCTCTTCGCCGCGGAGCCCGCGGTGCTCGAGCCCGGGCGCCGCGCGAGCGTCGGCACCGGGATCGCCGTCGCCATCCCCGACGGCTGCGCAGGCCTCGTGCTGCCGCGCTCCGGTCTGGCGGCGCGGCACGGCGTCACGCTCACCAACGCTCCGGGCCTGATCGACTCCGGCTACCGCGGCGAGGTCCGGGTCCTGCTCCTGAACACGGACCCCGACGTCCCGTTCGACGTCGCCGTCGGCGACCGGATCGCCCAGCTCCTGATCGTCCGCTTCGAGTCGCCGCCGCCCGAGGAGGCCGACTCGCTCGACGAGACCGCCCGCGGCAGCGGCGGCTTCGGCTCGACCGGGCGCTAGACCCCGGCGGCCCGCCGCGCGCTCGCGTGCGCGGCGTCCTCCATCGCGTCGTCGAGCGGCGCGAGCTCCACACCGAGCGCCAGCTCGATCAGGCGGTCCGCCAGCCACACGTTCTTCGGCAGCAGCGGTCCGTGCAGGTAGGTGCCGATCACGTTGCCGCGCCTGACACCCTCGAAGCCGTCCTTGCCGTTGTTGCCGTGTCCGTGGAGCACCCGGCCGAGCGGCTTCTCGCCGGCGCCCAGGTAGGTCCGGCCGCCGTGGTTCTCGAACCCCGCGATCACCTGGGGGCCGGCACCGAGGTCCGCCTCGATCGCGCAGTTCCCGATCAGCCGCTCGCCGGGCTCGCGCACCGTCCGAAGGTCCACCAGGCCGACGCCGGGCAGCGTCTCGTCGTCCATCTCGTAGCCCGAGCCGAGCAGCTGGTAGCCGCCGCACACGGCGAGCACCACGGCGCCGCGGTCCGCGGCAGCGTGCAGCGCGTCGCGCTTGGTCTCGACCATGTCCCGCGCGACCAGTGCCTGATCGCGGTCCTGGCCACCGCCCATGTAGAAGAGGTCGTGCGCGGCCGGGTCGAGGGGGTCGCCCAGGCTCGCGCCGGCCAGCTCGAACCCGAGCCCGCGCCACTCGCAGCGGGCCCGCAGCACCGCGATGTTGCCGCGGTCGGCGTAGATGTTCATCAGCTCGGGGTAGAGCGAGCAGACCCGCAGCGTGGCGGTCATCGGGCGACCTCCAGCACTACCACCGCGCTTCCCACGTAGTCGCCGGTGGCCGGCACGGCGCGCCGCGGCAGCGTCCGGAACCCGGCCCGCTCGCCCTCGGCCTCGAGATCGGCCGCGTCGACGGCGTCCAGCACGATCGACGTCATCGACTCGTCGAGCCGCCCGTCCGGCGACACCGCCTGGCGCAGCCGGTCGATGGCCGTCCCGCCCGGCTCCGAGCGCACCGCGACGGGCGTGCTCGAGAAGACCCAGCCGTCCTGCTCGCGAACGTCCGGGAGCGGTGGGCCCGCGTCCGCCGCCGGCACCCCGTCGAACGGGTCGGCGAGCGCGGCCGCGAACCGTCCGCCGTCGCGCAGGTGATCGCGCACGGAGGCGAGCATCGCGGCCCGCCCGTCGCTGCCGCCCATCAGCTGCACCACCTGCATCGGCGCCACCACGAGCGCGAAGTCGCGCCGGGCGAGCGACAGCGACCGGGCGTCGCCGACCGCCGCGTCGACGGCGACCCCACGCGCTCGCGCCCGCTCCACGAGGGCGCCGACTAGCGCCGCGTCCGAGTCGAGGGCCGCGACGTCGAATCCGCGCGCTGCCAGGTCGAGCGCCACGCGCCCGGTCCCGCAGCCGATCTCGAGGATCGGACCGTTCGCGTCCGCCGCCAGCGTGCGCCACAGCTCGAGGTCGGCCTCGTAGCCGCCGCACTCCACGTCGTGCCAGACCACGGAGTCGGTCAGATGGCCTAGTCCGACCATCGCCCCGCCACGCCGCGATCCGCGAGCAGGTCGCGCAGCTCGAGCAGCGCCGTGTAGGTCGGCAGCGCGAACAGCGGCGCTCCGCCGCCCACCCCCCGCGACTGGGGCTCACGGTCCGCCACGGCGGCGTCGAGCGAGCGACCCAGGTCGCGGTCCACCGCGATCGGCGCGTCGACGCCCGCGTACTTCAGCCGCAGCGCCATCTCCTCCGCGCGCGTGCCGGAGCACGTGGCACGGCGCACCCGCCCGGCGAGCACCTCGAAGTCGGCATCCCAGATCCAGGAGACGTCGCGACCGTCCGCGATCCCGTCGTTCAGCGCCAGCCAGACGTCGAGCGACCCGTCCTCGAGCGTCAGCGTGCGCAGCACCTCGTTCGCTCCCGCCGGGTTCTTCACGAGCAGGATCGAGACGTCCCGGCCGGCGACCGGGATCGTCTCAACGCGACCGAACACCGCGGCGGCGCCGGCCAGCCCGTCGCGGATCCGGTCGAGCGGCACGCCGAGCTCGAGCGCCGCCGCGGTCGCGGCGAGGGCGTTGTAGACGTTGTAGAGGCCGGGCAGGGGGAGGCGCACCTCGATCGAGCCCGCCGGCGTGCGGAACGTGACGTCGGACCCGGCCATGCCGCGCAGCGCCACGCGCTCGGCCGCGACCTGCGGCGCCGGGCGCTCGCGGCCGCAGTTGGGGCAGCGGTAGCGACCGAGGTGGCCCATGTAGATCGCCTCGTACTCGTAGGCGTGGCCGCAGCGGCGGCAATGCTTGGAGTCGGCCGCGTGCTGGAGCTCGGCGAGCGCGACCGAGTCGTCCTCGACGCCGAAGTAGGTGACCCGCGCGCGCTCGCGCCCGAGGTCGGCCACCAGCGGGTCGTCGGCGCACAGCACGAGGTCGGACAGCCCGTCGCGGGCGGCGGCGAGCTCCTCCCAGCGGTCGGCGATCGTCTCGAGCTCGCCGTAGCGGTCGAGCTGGTCGCGGAAGAGGTTCCCGAGCACGATCATTCGCGGCTCGAGCTCGGCGGCCACGCCCCCGAGCCACGCCTCGTCGACCTCGAAGAGACCAAGCTCGCCCGGCCGGCGCCCCGCGTCGAGGAGCGCGGTGGCCACGCCCCAGTTCATGTTCGACCCGGCGCGGTTGCGCACGACGTCGAATCCGGCGCGCTCGAGCGCGCCCGCGAGCATCGACGCCGTCGTCGTCTTCCCGTTGGTGGCGGACACGAGCACCGACCCGCCCCCGAGCCTCGCGCCGAGGCGGCCGATGGCTCGTGGGTCGAGCCGCAGCAGCACGCGCCCGGGCGCCGTGGTGCCGCCGCGCCCCGCGCGGCGGACGAGCGCCCGGACGGCCCGGGCCAGCGCGACCGCCAGCGCGCGCATCAGCTCGCCGGTACCAGCACGCGCAGCGCGCGCCGTGCCACGCGGATGCGCACCGGCAGCTCGCCGATCGGGTCGCCGTCCGCGTAGACGGCGAACGGCCGGTCGGCGCTCACCTCGATCTCCTCGCCGATCAGGAAGTTGATCCGCGGGTCGTCCACGTGAGTGCCCTTGAAGAACTTCGGCATCATC
This sequence comes from Thermoleophilaceae bacterium, assembly GCA_045805345.1. Taxonomy (GTDB): domain Bacteria; phylum Actinomycetota; class Thermoleophilia; order Solirubrobacterales; family Thermoleophilaceae; genus AC-37. The sequence goes on from JBJMLK010000237.1 coordinate 15,376, forward strand.
GCCAGCAGGCCCAGCTTCGACCCGGCATGCGGCAGCACGACGTCGAGCTTGCCGTCGTCGAGCTCGGCGTGGGGAACCACGTACATGCCGCCGCCGTACGCCTTCGAGTTCGCGACGATCACCGAGAAGCCGGTCACGCTGTGCTCCTCGCCGTCCACCACGACCTTGAACGTCGCGTGCTTCCACGCGGCCAGGGCCCGCAGCGCCGCGTACAGGTAGACCAGGTTCCCGCGCACGACCTTCGCCTCGTTGGCGATCCGGTTGGCGTCCGAGTCGAAGCCGCAGCTGGCGATGCCGACGAACGAAGCGCCGTCCACGTTCGGCACGTCGATCGCGTGCTCGACGCCCTCGACCGCCACGCGCGCGGCCGCCTCCGGCTCGGTGGGGATGCCAAGCACGCGCGCCAGGTCGTTGCCGCGCCCGCCGGGCAGCACCGCGAGCGGGCTGTCGCCGCCGCACAGCCTCCCGGCGAGCGTGCCGACGAGACCGTCGCCGCCGAGCGCGCCGACGGTCTCGCCGCGCTCTCGCGCCGCGGTGGCCTCCTCGCGCGCGTGGTCGGCGCTGGTGGTCTCGACCACGTGGTGATCGGCGCCGAGGCGCTCGAGCTCGGCGCGAATCCGCGGCAGCGCCGCGAGCGCGCGACCGGCGCCCGCCGTGGGATTGACGATGACCGCAAGCCGGCGCGCCATGGCGCCGGAGTCTAAGAGCGGCCCTCGATGCCCCGTCCGCGCACCGGGGGGCGAATTTCCTCGCGCCGCTCCCTACTACGGGCAGACACCCGGCGAGCGGAGGAGAGATGAAGCGACCATTGCGGATCTGGTGGGCGAGGCCGCGCAAGCTGTGCGCGCTCGAGCGCCCCGGCGGAGGCGGCCGCAGCCACCGCCCCGAGCGGCGCCAGCGCGAGCTCGAGTACCTGGCGGAGCGAGGCGTCCGGTTCGTGATCAGCACCATGACCACGCGCCACAACCTCGGCGACTACGACCGGGCGGGGATCGACTGGCACCACGTGCCCGTGGCCTCCTGCGCGGAGGGCGCGGCCGCGCTCGAGGAGCTGCTGCCGGTGCTCCGGCGCGAGCTGCGGCGGCGCGGCGCCGTCGCCGTCCACGGCAACCGGCGGACCGACTTCGTCGCGGCGCTGTGCGCGGCGCACCTCCACGAGGCGCACGGCCTCGAGCCGCTCGACGGCCTGGCCCGCGCCGCCGTCGCGGGACTCCAGGTCACGCCCGAGAGCGCCGCCCTGCTCGGGGTCGACTACGAGGCGGTCCAGCCGCGCTCGCGCATCGCGGCCTCGACCTCGTCCGGCCGGTCGGTCACCACGTAGGCGTCGACCATCGCGCCGTCGGTGTTGATCGTGATCGAGAGACCCGAGTCCACGCGCCGGACCTTCGAGATCGGCGCCACGGGCCGTCCCGAGCCCATGCGCGGCGTCACCCGGCCGGTGGCCACGCGGTGCACGCCCTCGACCGCCGCGAGGGCGTCGAGCAGGCGGCGGTACCCCTTGCGCGATGAATGCTTGTGGTGGGTCTTTCGGGCCATCGGTCTACGACCTCAGGATCAGGGCGGCGAGCGTGTCCGCGACCGCGATCGGCGTCGCGCTGGGCGAGTCGCCGGGGGGCGGGCCATCCGCCGAGCCGGCCGCCTGCGGGCGCACGCCCGAGTCGCGCGCGGTCTCGCGCGCGGCGTTCGCGAGCGCCTGCTCCGCCTGCTCCGCGGTCGTCCCGCCGCTCAGCACGAGCGCGGCGTCGACGCCCGCCTTCGCGGCGCCGGCCACGTCGGTGTCCAGGCGGTCGCCCACGGCGAGCGTCCGGCCGTCGCCCATCCGGTCGATCGCGGTGAGCACGAGCTGCGGCTCGGGCTTGCCCACGATGGCGGCCTTACGGTCGCTGGCGTACTCGAGCGCCGCCACGATCGCGCCCGTGCCGGGCCACAGGCCGTCGGGCATCGGGTGGGTGGGGTCGCGGCTGGTGGCGAGGAAGTCGGCTCCCCGGCGCAGTGCCAGGGTCGCCACGCGCAGGTCGTCGTACACCAGGTCGTCGGTCCCGCCGACCACCACCAGGTCGGCGCGCGTCGCCAGGTCGGTTCCATTCAGCACCTTCACGCCGGCTTCCGTCACGTGCTCGAGCAGCGTCGCCGTGCCCACCACGAACGCGGTCCGCCCGCTGCGCGTCTCCGCCAGCAGGTGCTGGACCGCGCCGCCGACGGTCACCACGTCGGCCACGGACGCCTGCACACCGATCGCCCACAGCCGCTGCACGTAGTCCTCGGCGCCGCGCCGCGGGTTGTTGGTAACGAACGCCACGCGCTTGCCGGCCTCCCGGAGCGCCGCGATCGCCTCCACGGATCCGTCGATCGGCTGCTCGCCGATCCACACGCATCCGTCCAGGTCGAGCACGAGCTGGTCGTAGGCCGATGCAAGCGGCGAGAGAGGCACGGCCCCAAGCTACTCTTTGCCGCTTGCGACGGGCCCTGGGAATCGTGCTGGTTGGTCTCGCGCTGCTGTTGGCGGCGTGCGGAAGCTCCTCCTCGAGCTCCTCCTCGAGCTCGAGCAGCAGCTCGGCCAGCCAGGGCTCGAGCCAGAGCAACACACAGAGCAACACGCAGACCAACGCGGCCGCCAAGGGCTGCACGAAGGTCGAGGCTCCGAGCTCGCAGCACTCCCGCAAGCAGAAGAAGCCGTCGGGCAAGCTCGACGCTTCGAAGAAGTACTCGCTCGTGGTCGAGACCAACTGCGGGTCGTTCACGATCGAGCTCGACACGAAGGGCGCCCCGAACACGAGCGCGTCGCTGGTGGCGCTCGCGAAGTCCGGGTTCTTCGACGGCCTCACCTTCCACCGGATCGTCCCGGGCTTCGTCATCCAGGGCGGGGACCCGACCGGCACCGGCGGCGGCGGGCCGGGCTACAAGACGGTCGACAAGCCGCAGTCGAGCGCGCGCTACACGCGCGGCGTCGTCGCGATGGCGAAGACCGAGGCCGAGAAGCCGGGTACCGGAGGAAGCCAGTTCTTCGTCGTGACGGGCCAGGACGCCGGCCTGCCGCCCGAGTACGCGGTCGTCGGGCGCGTCGTGGCCGGTCTCGACGTCGTCGATCGCATCGGGCAGCTGGGCGACCCCGCCACCGAGCAGCCCACGCAGCCGGTCGTGATGTCGAAGGTCACCGTCAAAGAGGGCTGATCGCGGGTAGGACCTCGGGGTGGTCTTCGACGTCACCGAGCAGGAGTTCCCTCAGCGAGTGCTGGAGCGCTCGCGCGCGATCCCGGTCGTCGTCGACTTCTGGGCCGAGTGGTGCGCCCCCTGCCGGCAGCTCGGACCCGCTCTCGAGCGGGCAGCGAACGCGCGTGAGGGCCGCGTCGAGCTCGCGAAGCTGGACGTCGATCAGGCGCCGCGGCTCTCACAGGCGTTCCGCGTCCAGGGAATCCCGGCCGTGAAGGCGTTCAAGGACGGGCGCGTCGCGGCTGAGTTCACGGGCGCGATACCGCCCGCGGAGGTGGAGCGCTTCTTCGACGGGCTCGTGCCGTCCGATGCCGAGCTGCGAGCGCAGGCCGCGATCGAGGCCGGCGACGAGCAGGCGCTGCGCGAGACGCTCGAGGCGACCCCGACCGACGCGACGGTCGCGGCGGCGCTCGGGCGCCTGCTGCTCGCTCGCGGCGACACGGACGAGGCGCTGGCCGTCGTCGAGCCGTTCGAGCACGACTTCATCGCCGCAGGCCTCGCGGCGCGCGCCCGGCTCGCGCTCGACGGCGAGCTGGAGGTCGGCGAGCCCTTCGCGGCCTGGGACCGCGGCGACCACGCCGCCGCGCTCGAGCAGCTCCAGTCGATCCTCGCGGCGGCGACCGACCCCGACGCCCGCGACGCCCTCCGCAAGGCGATGATCGCGATCTTCACCGAGCTCGGTCCGGAGAGCGAGCTGGCACGCGAGCACCGCCGCCGCCTGGCGGCCGCGCTGAACTGAGCGCCTGCCGGTCGCGGGCGGCGAGCGTCCGGCCGAGCCGCGCACGGCGAGGGTCCGGCCGAGGCGCGCTCGGCTCTAGCCCGCGCCGCGGCGCTCGGCCACGGCTCTCGCCTGGCGCCGGCGCCCCCACAGCGTGAGCGCTCCGAGCACGGCTAGCACCACGAGCACGCCGAGCAGGATCGCCCCGAACGTGCCGATGCCGCCGAACGGCAGCGCCACCAGCTTCACGATCCCGAACCCGATCGCCAGCAGCAGGATCACGATCAGCGTGAGGATCAGGAACCCGCGCGCACGGAGAAGGAGGCTCGATCCGGGCGGGGGGGAGACGAGGCTCATCAGGCGCAGGACCATCAGCTGCCGCGAGGAGGGCGGCTCCTGGCCGAGCTTCTCCATCGCCTCGCGCAGCTCGTCGGGGCGGCGCTCGGCCTGGGCGAGGGCGGCCTTCATCATCTGGCGCAGGATCGGCCGCTCGCGCGGGTGCGCGCCGACCAGGGCCTCGTTGAAGTACGCGCGCGCCTGCTTTGCGTCGTAGCGCTCGGCCGCGCGGGCCCCGAGGATCGCGCGCGCGGCGGCGCGGTGCTTCGTTTCGCGGAGCAGCTGCTCGTCGCTGCGGTCCTCGAGCTGCTGGATCGCGCCCAGGCTCCCGGCGGCGTATTGCATCTTCGTCTGCCGCTGCTTCGCCACGCGGGGCAGTGTACGGGGCGTCGCCGCAAGCATTCACCCAAACGACTGGTCGGGGTGGACGCACGTCGCTATGCTCGCGTTTCGATGATTCGGTCCCGTTCGAACCTTTGACCGGATGAGGGCGCTGCACCACCCGCGTCTCGAGGAAGTCGAGCTGACCGACGTCCTCCACGCGCTCAGCGACCCGGTTCGGCTGGAGATCGTCCGGAGCCTCTCGGACCTGGAGGAGCGGCCGTGCAGTGCGGTCGAGGCCACCGTCGCCAAGTCCACGCTCTCGCACCACTTCAAGGTGCTGCGAGAGGCAGGGATCACCCATACGCGGGCGAACGGCACCCATAGGCTGATGTCGCTCCGTAAGGACGACCTCGAGGAGCGCTTTCCGGGCCTCCTGGCGTCCGTGCTGAACGCCACACAAGCGGCCTAGCACGAATTCCGCACCTTCCGCCGATTCCCTGTGTTGGGAGGCGCGAAAGCGGGTAGGACATTGCTAAGCTTCTATGTCCGCCGAACTTTCGAAACTTTTTAACAACTTCGGGTTAGATAACTAGTCCGAATCCCTGATCCCGCCCGTAACACAGGTATACATGCCCACTAGCTCCACCAAGACAAAGTCAAAGACCACCACCCGCAAGCGTGGGGGGACGGAGTCCCCGGCCACCACGCAGCGACGCCGCTTTGCGCGCGACCACGAGCGCGTGCCGAAGCGGACCGCCGCCGAGGAGGCGCACCACCAGGTCGAGGACGTCACCACCGATTCGCTGCAGCTGTTCTTCAACGCCGCGCGTAAGTACCCGCTGCTCACCGCCGCCGAGGAGGTCGAGCTCGCACAGCGCATCGAGAAGGGCGACGTCGACGCCAAGGACCGCATGATCAACTCGAACCTGAGGCTGGTCGTGTCGGTGGCCCGCAAGTACCAGGGCCACGGCCTCTCGCTGGGCGACCTCGTCCAGGAAGGGATGCTCGGCCTGATCCGCGCCACCGAGAAGTTCGACTGGCGTCGCGGCTTCAAGTTCTCGACCTACGCCACGCTCTGGATTCGCCAGGCGATTCAGCGCGGGCTCGAGAACTCGTCGCGCACGATCCGGCTGCCCGTCCACATCGCTCAGCGCGAGCGCAAGATCAACCGCACCGAGCGCGAGCTCGCGACCAAGCTCGGCCGCGAGCCGACCGAGCAGGAGCTGGCCGACGCGGTCGAGCTGCCGGTCGACCAGGTGATCGAGATCCGCAAGGCCGCCCGGCCGCTCACGAGCCTCGACCAGCCGGTCGGGGACGACGGCGAGACGGCGTTCGGCGATCTGCTCGCCTCGAACGCGCCCAACCCGGAGGACGAGGTCGTCTCGGACGCCGGCACGAGCGCGGTCCAGGAGGCGGTCAACCGCCTGCCTGAGCGCGAGCGCGACGTGGTCGAGCTGCGCTTCGGCCTCGGCGGTCGCGAGCCGACGCCCCTCCGCGAGACGGGCCGCAAGCTCGGCATCTCCGCCGAGCGCGTGCGCCAGATCGAGGAGGACGCGCTCGAGCGGCTGGCGGAGAGCGGCGATCTCGCTGCGCTCCGCGATGCGGCTTAGTCGCTAGCGGCGACGCTCCGCCAGGCCGGCGCAGTGTGCGCCGCGCGGTCCGTTCGGCAATAACGGCTGCCCCTGCGGGGGGTGGCACGTATTCCGTCAGCCATGCTGTCGCTATCCGTGCCACCCCCTCTCGGGCCGCCGTCAAAAGCCGCTGTTTCCGGCGTTCCGCGGGCGGGGCACGTGCCACGCCACCTCACGTTCGCCGCGCCCGTAGCGTTATTCACACGTGGCGCTGCCGCCCTTCCAGGTCCTGATCGACGCGCACGGGGATGCGATCCACCGCTTCCTCGTGGCGTCGGCCGGCCCGGGGGCCGCTGACGACTGCTTCCAGGAGACGTTCATCGCGGCACTGCGCGCGTATCCGAGGCTCCGCCACGGCTCGAACCTGCGCGCGTGGCTGTTCTCGATCGCGCGCACCAAGGCAATCGATCACCACAGGGCGGTGAAGCGCGCGCCATTGCCCGTGGAGAACGTTCCGGAGCACGCCGCGCCGTCCGGCTCCGAGCCGCCGAACGGCGAGCTCTGGGGGGCGGTCGCCGAGCTTCCGGAGAAGCAGCGCGCAGCCGTGGTGCTGCGGTTCGTGGCGGACCTGTCGCATCGCGAGATCGGCTCGGTCCTCGACTGCAGCGACGCGGCCGCGCGCCGCAACGTCCACGAAGGACTCAAGCGACTGAGAGAGGTGCACACATGAGCGATCAGCTCGAGGACGCGCTGCGGCGCGGGCCAGCCAGCGGAGCGGGGGAGGGGCGCGCGCGGCTCACGCGCCTGACCGAGCGAGCGCTCGACGAGGACCTCGTCGCCGTGGCCTACGCGCGCGCCGAGTCGCCGTTCGGCGACCTGCTCGTGGCGACGACGCCGAAGGGGCTCGTCAAGGTCGGCTTCCTGCACAACGGGAGCGAGGACGCGATGCTCGAGGAGCTCGCGGAGCGGGTCTCGCCGCGCGTGATGGAGGCACCCGCGCGCGTCGACGACGCGCGCCGCCAGCTCGACGAGTACTTCGGCGGCCGGCGGCGGCGCTTCGAGCTCCCGACCGACCGTGTCCTCATCCGGGGGTTCGCGCGGGCGGTGCTCACTCAGACCGCGCGGATCCCCTACGGGAGCTACCTCACCTACGGCGAGGTCGCGGCCGAGGCCGGCAATCCGCGGGCCCACCGCGCGGCGGGCAGCGCCCTCGCGCGCAACCCGATTCCGATCGTGATCCCCTGCCACCGGGTGCTGCGGAGTGGCGGCGTGGTCGGCAACTACGGCGGAGGTCCCGAGATGAAGGCCCAGCTCCTCCATCTGGAGGGGGCGA
>JBJMLK010000238.1:0-5287 GCA_045805345.1 Thermoleophilaceae bacterium
GTCGGCGAAGGAGACGATCCTCGACGTGATCGGGCGACCGCTCGACGACCAGCTCAGGATCGAGGCGCTGAACGGCTACGCCTGCTCGGATCCCGACGAGACGATGGGACTGCTCGGCCGCTTCTACGACAAGTCCGACGCCGGCCGCGCCGGCACGCACGCGACGGGGCTGTGAGGGCACTGGTCACGGGGGCGGCGCGCGGCATCGGCGCGGCGATCGCGGCGCGCTTTCGAGCCGACGGCCTCGAGGTGGTGACGCTCGACCGCGACGAGGGCTGCGACCTACGGGTGGACCTCGCCGCGGACCCGCTGCCCGACCTGGGCGACGTCGACGTGTGCGTGTCGAACGCCGCAATCACCACCACCATCGCGCCCGCGCACCGGATGACCGAGGACCAGTGGTCGCGCGACATCGCCGTCAACCTGAGCGGCGCGTTCCGCGCGGTACAGGCGTGCCTGCCGGGGATGCGCGAGCGCGAGCGCGGCCGGATCGTGGTCATCTCGAGCCTCGCCGCCGCGGGCGGGCTGCCGGGTCAGGTGGCGTACGCGGCGTCGAAGGCCGGCCTGCTCGGGATGGTCAAGACGATCGCCGCCGAGAACGCTCGCCGCGGGATCACGGCGAACGCCGTGCTCCCCGGGATGGTGGCTACCGAGCAGGTGCGCGCGATGCCCGACGACGTCCTCGAGCGCGTGACCGCCGCGCTGCCGGCGGGGCGAATGGCGGAGCCGGACGAGGTGGCGGCCCTCGTCTCCTTCCTCGCCTCCGGCGACGCGGCGTACGTGACCGGGCAGGCGATCGGGATCGACGGCGGGCTCTCGCTCAACACGATGTCGCTGGGCCGGCCTGGCTGAGCTCCGCTCGGGTGGGCTCGACGCTCGAGGCGCTGTGGTCGATTTGGTCCCTTATAGGGCCCAAAGTAACCACAGCGGCCGAGCCCGCCTCCTCCCCAGCCCAATCGGACCCCGCCAGAGGCGACGAGCCGTCCCGAACCGACCTCAGGCGTTGGTGAGCAACCAGGCGATCAGCGCCGCCAGCCCCGCCCCGGCCACGACGGCGGCGAGCACTCGGCTCGGCCGTGGCGCCTCGGGCGGCGCCGGCGGCGGCTCGATGTCCGCCCTGTGCAGCGCGGCGCGCGCCACCTCGGCGCCGGACTCCGGGACCAGCACGTCGCGCGGGCCCGCGGCCAGGAAGTCCGGCACGTCGAAGCCGGCGCTGCGGCGCGCGATGCTCGGTACGCCCTCCTCGAGCAGGAGGTTCTGGATCAGCTCGGCCTCCGCCTGGTTGCGCCCCCACCCCACCCGCACCAGGTCCCCGCGCGTCAGCTCCGGGCGGATCTTCCGCGCCCGCTCGTGAACGTCCGACTCGGGCTCCTCGGCCGTCGCCGGGCCGGCGTACACCAGCGGCATCCCGCAGTTCGAGCAGAAGCGCTCGTCGAGTCCATACCGCCTCGCGCAGCGCGGGCAGGCGAGCGGCTCGCCGCCGTCAGTCGACCTCGAGCGTCTCTTCCTCGACTCGGCCATCGACGATCCTCCAGGCCCGGACGTGGGGATCGTCCGCCAGCGAGACGATCAGGTAGATCCAGTGCGGGTATTGGGCGAGGTTGCGGTCCTGCTCCGACGGCTCGGCCGGGCTGCGCGGGTGCGAGTGGTAGACCGCGACCCCGTGACCCTCGGCATCGAGGTCGTTGGCGGCCAGCAGGCTCGGCCCGTCGAGGTCGAACCCGTAGGGCGACAGGCGGGTGTTCTGACCGCGGACGACCTCCTCCACGCGACCGTCGGAAAGCCGTGCGTAGCCGCAGCACTCGTTGGGCGCCTCCTCGCGCGCGTGCGCGATCAACTCGTCCCAGTTCGCCCTCGAGATAAGCACCGCGGACACAATACGATCCCCGCATCGACCTCCGGCGACGCGACGCTCTGATGCTGGCCGCGGCCGGCGCCGGCGGCGGCGCCGGCGCCCTGCTCACCTCGTGCGGCGGGGGCGCGCGGAACCCGCAGGTCACGCAGACCGTCAGCCCGGACCAGGCACGTGCGGACGCTGCCGTGACGAACGCCCTGCTCGACCTCGAGCGCATGGCGGTGATCGCCTACGAGCTGGCCGAGCGCCGCATGGGAGGCCCGGCCCGCGCCGCCACCCGACCGTTCCTGGACCACGAGCGCGAGCACCAGCGGACCATGGAGACGGCCATCCGCGACCTCGGCGCGCACCCGGTGCCGGCGCGCCCCCGCGCGTCATACGTCCAGGGCTTCCCGCCGCTGCGAACCGAGCAGGACGCCCTGCGCTTCGTGCTCGACGTGGAGAACACGCAGGTGGCGGCCTACGGCGACTCGCTCGCCTCGCTCGTCACCCCCGAGCTGCGTGAGACGGTGCTCGCGATCCTCGGCGCCGAGGCCCAGCACATGTCGGTGATACTCGGCGAGCTGCACGAGCCGCAGGCGGCGCGCTCGCTCGTGACCGGGAGCTCGCCCACGTGAGGACCCGGCGCGAGGCGCTCGCGCTCGCTGCCGCCGGAGGACTGGCTCCCCTGGCCCTCCCGACCGCGGCCACGGCGCTGCGGCTGGAGGCCCTGCGGAAGATCGAGCGCCGGATCGTCGGCGGCTCGGTGCACGCCGAGCAACTCGCCGCGGTGGCGTTCGAGGCGATCGCGAACGGCGGCGTGCTCGACGACCGGACCACCGCCACGGTGCGGATACTGCTCGACCACGCGAGCGAGCACGCCGAGCTGCTCGAGAAGGCGTTCAAGGAGGCGTATGGCGACGAGCCGCCCCTGCCGCCGCGACGCGCGGAGATCCCGGGCCTGTCCGGGCTGAGCAGCCAGCGCGACGCGCTGCGGCTGGCGACGGAGATCGAGAACCACGCGATCGCGGCACACATCACGTCCGTGCGCCACACGCACAAGGGCGCGCTCCTCGAGCTGATCGCCGGCGTCGCGGGCAGCGACGCGCAGGGGCTCGTGCTGTTGCGGCAGCTCCTCAGCCGCCCGCCGGTGCCGTCCGCGTTCGAGCGCGGGCGGACCTGAGTCGGGTCTATCCTGGCGGGTCGGTGTTCAACGTCGGCCCCCTCGAGCTGATCGTCGTACTGATCATCGCGCTCATCGTGCTCGGCCCGCAGCGGCTGCCCGACGTGGCGCGGTCGGTGGGTCGCGGGATGCGCGAGTTCCGAAGCGCAATCGAAGGCCCTGACGACGACGAGGACGACCATGACTACATGAACGACCCCGACTCAGAGCCCGAGACCGAGGCGGAGGCCGCCGCGACCGCGACCGGTGAGGGCTACCAGAAGGACGCGGACTCGAGCGAGTCCTCGAGCTCCTCCAGCGAGCGCGTGTAGACGCCCGAGCTGAGGTACTTCCAGCCGTCGTCCGGGACGACGAAGACCACGTTGCCGTCGTCGAGCTCGCCGGCGACCCGGACCGCTATCGACGCGACGGCGCCCGCGGATACGCCAACGAACATGCCCTCGTCGGCGAGCAGCCGCTTGGTCCAGACCACGGCGTCGCGGTTCGAGACCATGATCTTGCGGTCGAGCAGCGAGATGTCGAGGATCGGCGGGATGTAGCCGTCGTCGAGCGACCGAAGGCCCTGGACCAGCTCGCCCTGCCGCGGCTCGGCGGCGACGATCGACGTGGCCGGATTCTCCTCCTTGAACCGGCGCGCACAGCCCATGAGCGTGCCGCCGGTGCCGAGGCCGCCCACGAACGCGGTGACCTCGTCCAGCTCCTCGAGGATCTCGACCGCCGTGCCGTTGTAGTGGGCCAGCGGGTTGGCCTGGTTGCCGTACTGGTACGGCATGTAGTAGGACGAGTCCGCGGCGGCCATCTCGAGCGCCATCGCGACGGCGCCGTTGGAGCCCTGGTCGCCGGGCGAGTAGACGATCTCTGCGCCGTACATCCGCAGGAGCTGGGTGCGCTCCTCGGTCACGTTGTCCGGCATGACGACCTTCAGCGGGTAGCCCCTGCGCGAGCAGATCATGGCCAGCGAAATCCCGGTGTTGCCGGACGTCGGCTCGAGGATCGTCTGGCCCGGCCGGATCGCGCCGCGCGACTCGGCGTCCTCGATCATCGCCTTCGCCACGCGATCCTTGACCGAACCCGTCGGGTTGTAGCTCTCGAGCTTCGCGTAGATCCGGACACCCGGCTTGGGGCTCAGCCGGCGCAGCTCGACGAGCGGCGTGTGGCCGATCGCCGCCACGATGTCGGCGTACTTCCCCCCGCACGGACGGTTGTCGAGGCGCGGCTCGATCATCGCTTTAAAAAGTGTAGTGCTATCCCCAGCCGGGCTTGAGATCGACGCGCACGACGGTCCGAACCCGTGAGCCGTCGGAGCGGGTGATCGTGATGTGCATGGGCGCGGAGACCGGGAGTACCCCCGTGTAGTAGTCGTCGCCCTGCTCGGTAGCCACCTCGAGCGGGCCGGGGCCGCGGAGCCCGGCGGGCTGGAGGAAGCCTCCGAACGCCGTCTGCAATCCGTTCCGCCGCGGTCCGCCCCACCGCTGGTCGTCGAGCACGGCGCTGCGATCCCCGATCGTCACTACCACCGCTCGGGCCGGGCGCTTGGTGGCCAGGGCAACCCCAACGCGATCGCAGGCGATCGAGTTCGGAACCGGGCAGGCGAGACCCATGTCCGGAGAGGCCCTGAGCACCGCTTGCCAGGGCACGGTGCGCGAACCGTCATGCCGGTGGCCGCGGGTGTCGGTGCCCGTGCCGATCGGGATTGCCGCCACGATGGCCACGGACGCCGCCGCGGCGAAGGCTCCCCAACGCCGCCGCCGCCGCCGGCGCGCACGCTGGCGCGCCTCCTCGAACAGCGCCTGCGCGGCGTCGTCGATGGGCGTCGCGACGGCCGGCGGCGGGGATTTGACCGTCCGGAGGATGAAGCTAGTATGACTAGCACCATGCTCAGGTCAAGTTGCGGCGCGACGACCCAGCCGACCTGCACGAGCAGGTCGCCGCAGAGATCCGCCGCGCGATCGCCGACGGCGAGGCACGGCCGGGCGAGCGGCTCCCGCCGGCCCAGGACCTGGCGGCGATCCTCGACGTGAACCGCAACACGGTCCTCCGCGCGCTGCGCGCGTTGCGCGACGAGGGGCTGCTCGAGTTCCGCCGCGGCCGCGGCGTGACCGTGGCGGGGACGCCGGAGCGCGGTGCGGTCCTCGCACGCGCCCGCGAGCTCGTGGAGCTCGGCCGCCGCTACGGCTACGGCGTCGACCAGCTGACCGAGCTGGTGGAGGCCGTCGCCGCGGACCGCGGCCGCTAGACGACGGCGACGACCATCGCCACGACCGCCCCGA
>JBJMLK010000239.1:0-4096 GCA_045805345.1 Thermoleophilaceae bacterium
GCGCGGTGGCGTCGGGGGCCGCGCCCCTGCCGCGCGCGCGATGGCCGTCGCGGAGCCGGTCGTAGGCGAGCACCGTCGGGGCCACCGACGGGAACATCATCGCCGCCATCATCACCACCCAGACGGTCACGTAGAAGCCGACGCCGCCGAGGTCCATGCCCGGGGCCGACGCCATGCCGCCCATGCGGTCGTTCGTGACGAGCCAGGCAACGGCCGCGAGCGCCAGCAGCGCCGCGAGCAGGACCAGCTGCGCACGGTCGAGCCGTGCCGCCGGCGGCCGGGTGCGCGCCTGCGAGGCCTCCAACGCTAGGCCGCCCAGGAGAACCGGTTAGCGAACGCCGAGCCGCCCTCGAAGGCGAAGTCGATGCCGAACGCACTGACGCTGGACCTCGTGGCCTTCGCGATCGTGAGGTCCGAGCCGGCGGGATGGAAGATCCCCGAGAGCCGCGCCGGCACGCCGTCCTCCTTGCCGAACGAGACGATCTCCTGCACCTCGATCTCGCCGTCGTCGCCGACCTTCACGCGGTGGGTGCCGTCCTCGTGCGATACCTCGAGCGGCACGCGCTCGACGCCGAGCTGCTCGGTGACCAGCGGACCGAGCGCCTCCATCGGGCCGCCCAGCTGGCCGCCGAAGACCGCGCCGAGCTTCTCCGCCTGCTCGTCGGAGGCCGCGGCGTCGATCAGCACGCCGAGACGCCAGTTGCCCTCCGCCATCACCTTCGGCGTGTCGGCCACCGCGGCCACCGTCACGCCGCTCACGTCGACCCCGTCGACCTCGCCCGACTCGACCTGGAAGACGAGGAACGCGTTGCAGCGGTCGCGGTCGGCGCCCAGGTCGAGCGACACGGTGCAGGGACAGGGCACGTCGCAGGAGCAGTTCTCGAAGTACTCACCCTCGAGCTTCCAGGCCACGTCGTCCTCCTCGGGTCGCGTGGCCGGATTCTCGTCGGCGAGCGGCCCCGGGTCAAGCCGCGCGCGCGAAGACCACGAGGTTGTCGCGGTAGTGCCCGGTGCTCCAGTCGAAGCTGCCGCCGCAGGTGACCAGGCGAAGCTCGCGGTCGCGCGTCGGGCCGTAGACGGCCGCCGTCGGGAAGTCGCTCTTCGAGTACGACGCAGCGCGCTCGACCACGAACCGCGCGGTGGTGTGGTCGGGCCGTACGAACTTCACCACGGCGCCGGTGCGCAGCTCGCGCAGGCGGTAGAACACCGCGGGCCCCGCCTTCGAGTCCACGTGGCCCACCACCACCGCCGGGCCGCGATCGCCCGGCAGCGGTCCGCCGCTCCACCAGCCCACCTCGGACCAGTTGGTGGGCACCTCCAGCTTGTTGTCGGGCGTCTTGCCGAGCGAGATGGCGTGGGCCTTGACCTTGATCGACGGGATCTCGATCCGCGGCGGCTTGGGGGCCACACGCGGCGCCGGATTCGGGCGGTGGTCGACGTGCCTGCGCCGCGAGGGCGCCGGCGTGGGCCGCGCGCTCGCCTGCACCGGTGCCGGGCCGGTCGGCCCCGACACGGCCCCGTCCCGCGACGCCCCGTAGGCGAAGCCGGCTCCGGCGCCGAGCGCGATCACGGCCATGGCCTGCACCGGCCGCCGGCGCGCGAGCCGGCGGATCGCTCGCCAGGCGCGCGCGGTCAGGCCGTCGGGCGCCGCCGAAGCGACGACGCGAGTAGCACCACGAGCAGTCCGAGCCCGGCGCCGCCGAGCGCGAACGGAAGCGGAGAGCCGCCGTCGCTCGCCGTCGCGGTCCCGCCGCCGCCGGTGTCGATGCCGCCAACCGGCGCGCCACTCTCGGACGGCAGGCTCTCGCAGGCGACCCCGTTCCGATTGCGGTCGAGGCCGTCCACGTTGTTGTTGCGGCTGCCGCCGTGGCGGTCGAAGAAGCGCTGGGCCTCCTCCTGCGTCGCGAAGTCCACGCAATCGCGGTCGCGCGAGGAGTCGAGGTCAGAGTCGTTGCCACCCTGGCGGTTCGTCTGCGTGTTCGACGAGTCGCCGGAGCCGGTGGTCTGGCTCGAGTTCGCGCTGTCGCCGGAGCCGGTCTGCACGTTGCGCGACTCGTTCTGGGCGTCGTCTGTGCGCGCGGCGTGCGTGGTCGCGGGGTCGTCGCGCGGCGTCAGGCCCGGAACGTCGACGCCAGCGGCGTGCGCGCCGGCCGTCCACAGCAGCGTCAGCGCGAATATCGCGGCCACCGCGAACGTCCTGATGCTCCCCCGTGCACGCACCCTGCGCGCAATTTAATCGCAAAGAGCAGATGCTGCAACCGGCACCCGTCGCACGTTGCTCGATCCGTCTTGGATTTACCTCGCCTGGCGATGTCAAGTCAGGACGGATCCGCTCGCGCCGCCCGCAAGCGCGATCGTGACCGCGATCGACGTCAGCCGCGTGCCGCTCGCCGCGAGCGGGCCACGGCGCGCACGGCGCCCGGCAGGTGCCAGGCGCGCGAGGCGAGGCGCTCGAGGTAGGCGAGCGCCAGCCAGGCCGGGCCGCGGGCCGCCCGCTCGTCGCGCGCGCATGAACGCGGGCGCGGGCAGCAGCTCGCCCCGAAGGGCGCGGGCGCGCTCGCGGAGCGTGCCGGACTCGACGATCCGCAGCAGCCCGAACGAGCCCGGCGCCGGGCTCGCGGCCAGCAGCCGCCGCCGCGGCGAGCCGGACGCGGGAAGCCCGAGCGCGTCCGCCGCCAGCCGGAAGCCGAGCGCCGCTACGGCGGCCCCGGCGCGCTCGAGGTCCGCCGGCGACACCAGCAGGTCGGAGTCCGCGTAGGGACGCGGCGAACCGGCGTCGTACAGCTCGCGCCGGAAGCTCGGGCCCTTGAGCAGGATGCTGCGGCAGCCGGCGTCCTCGAGGGCGCGCAGCACCTCGGCGGTCAGCGCGTCCACGCGCAGCGTGCGCATGGCGACGGCGCGGGGAGAGTCCATGGCCCAAGTATCCCCGCGCGAAGGGCTTCAGTCCACGCGGAACACCTGGTACTCCACACCGGGGCCGGCGAGGATCCGCCCGCGCGCCACCAGCAGGCTGCGCGTGAGCCACGCGTAGCGCTCGTCGCCCGTCTCGACCCTGATCGACGCGCGGAAGTACTGGTCCTCGAAGTCGACCGCCTCGCCGGCGGTCACCGCCTGCAGCAGCCGCTCGGTGGGCTCGATCACGCCGTCGTACTCGAGCATGAGCACCGCGCCGTCGTCGGTGCGCAGCTGACCGCGCACGTCGAGCCGGGTCCAGCGGTGGTCGTCCACGATCGCCCAGTCACCGCCGCCGGTCAGGACGTCGCCGTTGAGGCGCGGCCCCTCGGCGCGCCCCTCGATCACCTCGTAGAAGACCCGAGTGCCGAACTGGCCGCGGCCGATGAACACCGGTGGCTTGAGCGCGACGCGGTAGTCGAAGACGTGCTCCGTGGTGAGCGGGGCGATGGCTGTCATGTGCTCCTCTCCAGCCGGCGCAGCACCGACCGCGCGGCGTTGTAGCCGTTCATTCCGTGGACTCCCGCGCCCGGCGGCGTGGCGGCCGAGCAGATGAAGACGCCAGGGATTCCTGTGCTGTACGGGTCGAGCGCCGGCCGCGGCCTGACCAGCACCTGCCACGGCGTGTTGGCGCCGGTGATGATGTCGCCGCCGACGTAGTTCTCGTTGCGCGCGGCCAGGTCGGCGGGCGTGGTCACGCTCGTGGCGACGATGCGCTCGCGCAACCCCGGAGCGAAGCGCTCGATCTGGTCGACGATCGCCCGCTCGGCGTCGCCGTCGAAGCCGTTGGGCACGTGCGCGTAGCTCCACACCGGATGCACGTCGCCCGCGGAGCGCTCCGGGTCGGCCAGGTACTGCTGCGCGAGGAGCACGAATGGCCGCTCCGGCATCCACCCGCGGCTCACGTCGCGCTCGGCGGCCACGATCTCCCCGAACGACCCGGCCACGTGCACGGTGCCCGCGCGGCGGCACGCCTCGTTGGTCCACGGCACGCCGCCCTCCACGGCGAGGTCGACCTTGAAGGCGGCCGGGCCGTGGCGATAGCGGCGGTACGCGCGCGCCACGTGCCGGGGCAAGCGGTCGCCGGCGATCTCCGCCACGACGCTTGGCGCGAGGTCGAGCACCACGGCGTCGGCGCTCGGCA
>JBJMLK010000240.1:0-11781 GCA_045805345.1 Thermoleophilaceae bacterium
GCCCGCTAGACCGCTCCCGCCGGGTAAGGCACCAGGGTGGAGATCGGCGTCTACACCTTCGCCGAGCTGGCGAGTCGCGACCTCACGCCCGAGCGCCGCATGCGCCAGCTCGTGGAGGAGGCCCAGCTGGCGGACCAGGTCGGGCTCGACGTCTTCGGGATCGGCGAGCACCATCGCCCGGACTTCGCCGTCTCCTCACCCGCCGTGGCGCTGGCGGCGGTGGCCGAGAGGACCGAGCGCATCCGCCTGACGAGCGCGGTGACCGTCCTCAGCTCGGACGACCCGGTGCGCGTCTTCCAGGACTTCGCGACGCTCGACCTCCTGTCGGGCGGGCGCGCCGAGATCATGGCCGGGCGCGGTTCCTTCGTCGAGTCGTTCCCGCTGTTCGGCTACGACCTCGACGACTACGACGAGCTGTTCGCCGAGAAGCTCGAGCTGCTGATCGCCTTGGGCGAGTCGGAGCGCGTCACGTGGTCGGGGCGCCACCGCGCGCCGATCGACGACCGCGGCGTCTACCCGCGCCCGCTCCAGGAGCGCCTGCCGATCTGGGTGGCCGTGGGCGGCAACCCGCCGTCGGCGGTCCGCGCCGCCCGCCTCGGGCTGCCGATGGCGCTGGCGATCATCGGCGGCGCCCCCGAGCGCTTCGTGCCGCTCGTCGACCTTTACCGCGACGCCGCGCGCGAGGCCGGCCGCGACCCGTCGTCGCTGCCGGTGAGCATCAACTCGCACTCCTACGTCGCGGACACGTCCGAGCGCGCTGCGGGCGAGTTCCTCCCCGGCTACGCGACGATGATGAACCGCATCGGCCGCGAGCGCGGCTGGAGCGCGATGACCCGCGAGCAGTACGACTTCCTGCGCGCGCCGCGCGGCGCGCTGGTGGTGGGAAGCCCGGAGGAGGTGGCGGAGAAGATCCTCTTCCAGCACGAGCTGTTCGGGCACCAGCGCTTCCTGGCGCAGATCAGCGTCGGCGACCTGGCGCACGACCGCGTGCTGCACGCGATCGAGCTGCTCGGAACCAAGGTGGCGCCCGCCGTTCGCGCGGAGCTGAAGCGGCGCGAGGCGCCGGCCGCCTAGCCGTGTGGTGGCACGACGCGGTCGTCTACCAGGTCTACCCGCGCTCGTTCCAGGACTCGGACGGCGACGGCGTCGGCGACCTCGCGGGCATCGAGAGCCGGCTCGAGCACCTGAGCTGGCTCGGCGTGGACGCGCTGTGGCTGTCGCCGATCTACCCGTCGCCGGGCGCGGACATGGGCTACGACGTGGCCGACCACACGGCGGTCGACCCCGTCTTCGGCGACCTCGGCGCGTTCGACTCGCTCGTGAAGCGCGCCGGCCGGCTCGGCATCCGCGTGGTGATGGACTACGTGGCCTGCCACACGTCGATCGAGCACCCGTGGTTCCGGGAGCGCCCGGAGCGCTACGTGTGGTCGGACCGCGACGGCCCGCGCAACAACTGGCTCGCCACGTTCGGCGGCCCGGCGTGGTCGCCTGATCCGGCCGGCCGCGGCTGGTACCTGCACTCGTTCTACCCCGAGCAGCCGGACCTCGACTGGCGCAACCCCGACGTGGTGCGCGCCATGCGCGGGGTGCTGCGCTTCTGGCTCGACCGCGGCGTGGCGGGCTTCCGGCTTGACGCGATCGACCGGCTGGTGAAGGACGCCGGCTTCCGCGACGACCCGCCCGCGAGCGCGCCGTTCGCGCTGCCGCTCCTCGAGGAGTACGCGCGGCTCGAGCACCTCTACTCGGTCAACAGCCCGGACATCCGCGCGGCGCTGGCCGAGTTGCGCGCCGAGGCCGGCGACGCGCTGCTCGTGGGCGAGGTGTACCTGCCGGCGGCGCAGGTCACGCCGTACCTCGAGTCGCTCGACGCGGCCTTCGGCTTCGAGCTGTTCCACGCGCGCTGGGAGCGCGCGAGCCTCGCCGCCGCGATCGCGGGCGGCGCCGGCCTCCAGCGCGACGGCCGCACCGCCACGGCGTGGGCGCTGTCGAACCACGACTTCCCGCGCCTTGTCACGCGCTTCGGCCGCGAGAACGCTCGCGCGGCCGCCGTGCTGCTCCTGACCCTGCCCGGCGCGGCCTTCGTGTACCAGGGCGAGGAGATCGGCCTGGCCGACGGGCCGGGTGCCGATCCGCCGTACGACCGCGCCGGCCGCGACGGCGCGCGGCACCCGATGCAGTGGGACGCGAGCCGGAACGGCGGCTTCAGCGACGGCGACCCGTGGCTGCCGGCGGTCGACCCCGCGACCACCAACGTCGCCGCGCAGCGCGACGACCCGCGCTCCCTGCTCGCGCTCTACCGCCACCTGATCGCGCTCCGCCGCCGGCTCGGCCACGGGTTGGAGCTGCTCGACTCAGGCGACGAGGTGCTCGCGTACCGCCGCGGCGACCACGTGGTGGCGATCAACCTCACCGCCGCCGAGCAGCTGGCGCCGCCGCATGGCGAGGTCCTACTCGACACCGCGCCGGGCGGGGCGGCCGTCGCGCCACACGCCGCGCGCGTGGCCCGCGTGGAGTGACGCACGCACTCGCCGGGTAGGTACCTCCCACGATGAACAGGAGGTTCGTGGTGGCGACGACGGTGCTCGCGTCGGCCGCCGCGCTCGCGGGCTGCGGCGGTTCCGGTGGATCCGGCCCGCCGACCCTGAAGTGGTACGTCTTCAACGAGCCGTCGGGCTCGTTCACGCAGGCCGCCGACAGGTGCACGAGGCAGTCGGGCGGCCGCTACAAGGTCGCGGTCGAGGCGCTGCCGACCGACGCCGACCAGCAGCGTGAGCTGATCGTCCGCCGCCTGGCCGCCAAGGACTCGTCCGTCGACATCGTGGGGATGGACGTGAACTGGACCGCCGAGTTC
Organism: Thermoleophilaceae bacterium; assembly: GCA_045805345.1. Classification (GTDB taxonomy): domain Bacteria; phylum Actinomycetota; class Thermoleophilia; order Solirubrobacterales; family Thermoleophilaceae; genus AC-37. The sequence goes on from JBJMLK010000240.1 coordinate 2,852, forward strand.
GCCGAGGCCGGCTGGATCGTGCCGTGGACCGGCGAGCTGGCGAAGAAGGCCACGGTGGGCGACCTGCCCGGACCGCTCAACACCGCGCGCTACAAGGGCAAGCTCTGGGTGGCGCCGTTCACCTCGAACGCGCAGATCCTCATGTACCGCAAGGACCGCGTGAAGACGCCGCCCAAGACCTGGGACCAGATGCTCGCGCAGGCCAAGCGGATCGGCCCCCAGGGCAAGATCCAGGTGCAGGGCGCGCGCTACGAGGGCCTCGTCGTGTGGTTCAACTCGCTCGTGAACTCCGCGGGCGGCACGATCCTCGCACCCAACGGCGAGGACGTGACGCTCGGCCCGCCGGCCGTGAAGGCCGCGTCGATCATCAAGAACCTGGCCACCTCGGCGGCCGCCGATCCGGCACTCGCCAACAACAAGGAGGACGACGCGCGCCTGAACTTCGAGAAGGGCGACTCGAGCTTCGAGATCAACTACACGTTCGCGTGGGCCAGCGCCAACTCGCTGGTCGACGACGCCCCCGACGCCGCCGCCAAGAAGAAGGCCGAGCAGTACCGCTCGAGCATCGGCTTCGCGCGCTGGCCCGGGGTCTACCCGAACAAGCCCAGCCGCGTCACGCTCGGCGGGATCAACCTCGGCGTGGGCAAGTACGGCAAGCACCGCGACCTCGCGTTCGACGCCGCGCTCTGCCTGCGCCAGCCGGCTAACCAGATCCCAGCGTCGACGAAGGGCGGCCTGCTGCCCACGACGGCGTCGCTCTTCGACAACCCCGAGCTGAAGAAGGCGTTCCCGTTCACGGACATCCTCAAGGCCGAGCTGAAGGACGGCGTGGCGCGCCCGGTCACGCCGTTCTACAGCGACATCTCGCAGGCGATCCAGCGCTCGCTGCACCCCGAGACGGACATCGACCCGCCGCAGACGATCAAGGACATGCGCGACAAGCTCGACCGGGCCAAGAAGGGAGAGATCTTCTAGTGGAGAGCGCCGCCGTGCCCGCCGGGCCGGTCGCCGCGCGCGAGCCGCGGAAGGGCAAGCTCAGCGACCGCGCCCGCGCCGAGCGCAAGACCGCGTACCTGCTCTGCGCGCCGGCCGTGATCGTGATGGCTGCGGTCACGGGCTACCCGATCCTCTACGCCCTCTGGCTGTCGCTGCACAAGTTCGACCTGCGCTTTCCGGCGGACTCGAGCTGGGTGGGGCTCGACAACTACGGGCAGGTGCTCAGCTCGAGCACGTGGTGGCAGGACGTGTTCAACACGCTGATCATCACGGTCTGCTCGGTGACGATCGAGCTGGTGCTGGGGATGCTGATCGCGCTGGTGATGCACCGCGCGATCTTCGGCCGCGGGCCGGTGCGCACGTCGATCCTGATTCCGTACGGGATCGTGACCGTGGTGGCCGCGTTCGCGTGGAAGTACGCGTTCTCGCCCGGCACCGGCTTCGTGCACATCTTCGGCGCGGACGCGGATCCGTTCTCGAGCCGCCCCGAGTCGTTCGTCGTGATCATCGCCACGGAGGTCTGGAAGACGACGCCGTTCATGGCGCTGCTGCTGCTGGCCGGCCTGGCGCTGGTGCCCGACGAGTTGCTCGAGGCCGCGAGGGTCGACGGCGCCACGGCCTTCCAGCGGTTCTTCCGCATCACGGTGCCGCTGATGCGCCCGGCGATCCTCGTGGCGATCCTGTTCCGCACGCTCGACGCGTTCCGGATCTTCGACACCGTGTTCATCCAGACGAGGGGGGCGCAGGACACCGAGACGGTGTCGATCCTCGGCTACAACGTGCTGATCAACCGCGTGAACATCGGGCTCGGGTCGGCGATCTCGGTGCTGATCTTCATCTGCGTGATCCTCATCGCCGTCTTCTTCGTGAAGGTGCTCGGCGCGTCCACGGCCCAGCAGCGAGGGGAGGAGGCGTAATGCCATCCACGCCGCGCCAGAAGGTGGCCTGGACCCTCGCGATCCTCGTGGTGGTTCTCTACGCGCTGGTGCCGGTCGCCTGGATCGTCTCTCTGTCGCTCAAGGACCCGTCGACCATCGCCGACGGCAACTTCTTCCCCAGCAAGGTGTCGTTCCACAACTACGACACGCTGTTCCAGACCGACGAGTTCAACCGCGCGCTGCTCAACTCGTTCGGGATCGCGGCCATCTCGACGCTGATCGCCGTGGTGCTCGCCGCGATGGCCGCCTACGCCCTGGCGCGGCTCGACTTCGCCGGCAAGGCGCTGATCCTGTCCGGCGCGCTCGCGGTCGCGATGTTCCCGCCGATCTCGATCGTCGGGTCGCTGTTCAACGCCTGGCGCAACATCGGGCTGTTCGACACCTGGCTCGGGCTGATCATCCCGTACATGACCTTCACGCTGCCGCTCGCGATCTACACGCTGTCGGCGTTCTTCCGCGAGATCCCGTGGGAGCTGGAGCAGGCGGCGCAGGTTGACGGCGCCACGCCGTTCCAGGCGTTCACCAAGGTGATCGCGCCGCTCGCGGCACCGGGCGTCTTCACCACGGCGATCCTCGTGTTCATCTTCGCGTGGAACGACTTCCTGTTCGCCAACACGCTCACCTCGACGGACGCGGCGCGCACGGTGCCCGCCACGCTCGCGTTCTTCACGGGCGGGTCGCAGTTCTCGGACCCGACGGGACAGATCTCCGCCGCGGCGGTGGTCGTGACGATCCCGATCATCATCATGGTGCTCATCTTCCAGCGCCGGATCGTGGCCGGCCTGACGGCGGGCGCGGTAAAGGGATAAGGAGGGGCCTGTGGCCAGGATCCAGTTGCGCGACGTGACCAAGCGGTACCCCGACGGGTTCGAGGCCGTGAAGCACATGGACCTCGAGATCGCCGACGGCGAGTTCGTGATCCTGGTCGGCCCGTCGGGCTGCGGGAAGTCGACGGCCCTGCGGATGATCGCCGGGCTCGAGGACATCAGCGAGGGCGAGCTGTACATCGGCGACCAGGTGGTGAACGACCGCACGCCCAAGGATCGCGACATCGCGATGGTGTTCCAGAACTACGCGCTCTACCCGCACATGACCGTGCGCGACAACATGGGGTTCGCGCTCAAGCTCGCGAAGGTCGACAAGGGCGAGATCGACAGGCGCGTGTCGGAGGCCGCGAAGATCCTCGACCTCGAACAGCACCTCGACCGCAAGCCGGCCAACCTCTCAGGCGGGCAGCGCCAGCGCGTGGCCATGGGGCGCGCGATCGTGCGCGATCCGTCGGTGTTCCTGATGGACGAGCCGCTGTCCAACCTCGACGCCAAGCTGCGGGTGCAGATGCGGGCCGAGGTGTCGCGGCTTCAGGACCGGCTCGGCACGACCACCGTCTACGTGACGCACGACCAGACCGAGGCGATGACGCTCGGCGACCGGGTGGCTGTCATGCGCGCCGGGATCCTTCAGCAGGTGGGCCCGCCGCAGCAGCTCTACGAGCAGCCGCTCAACCTGTTCGTGGCGGGCTTCATCGGCTCGCCGGCGATGAACTTCATGCCGGCGCAGATGGAGGGCGACCGCGTGAAGCTGCCGATGGCCGAGGTGCGGGCGAACGGCCTGGCGCAGGCGGCCGATGGCGTTGGCGGGGCGCTGATCGCGGGCATCCGGCCCGAGCACTTCGAGGACGCGGGGATGGTCGGCGCCGACAAGCGCGACCACGGCGCCACGTTCCGCGCGCAGATCGAGCTGATCGAGTCGATGGGCTCCGAGCTGTACGCCCACTTCTCGATCGAGCACGGCGGCGTGGAGTCACAGGAGCTGGCCGAGCTGGCGCAGGACGCCGGCACCGCCGAGGTGCCGGGCGCGGGCCAGGGGCGGATCGTCGCGCGGCTCGACCCGGAGAGCAACGTCACGCAGGGGCAGGAGGCGGAGCTCTGGGTCGACACGACCCGGATCCACTTCTTCGACTCCGCCACGGGCGGCCGCATCAACGCGAGCCAGTAGGCCGAGCATCCGTCAGTCCAGCTCGCGGCGCAGCCGCGCGATCACCTCGTCGCTCCACTCGTGCGTGCGCATGAGGCGGTAGCGCTCCGCCGCAACCCGCAGGTAGGCGTCCGCGGCGGTGCCCTGGCCGACCAGGTCGGCATCGTGCAGCATCGCCACCACCGGGCGGAACTCCTCCTCGAGCCAGACTCGCGCGACCTCCTCGCGGCTCAGCAGCTCGCGGCGTCCGTGCGCATGACGAAAGCCCCAGGCCTCCACGCCCTCCGCGAGCGACCCGTACTGCCACGGGTCGGACAGGCGCACCTCGGCGAACTCGGCGTCCGCCAGCGGCACGCGCTCGCGGAACAGGCGCTCGTGGCCCTTGAGGGGCAGCTCGCGGACGCTGGTGCCGCGGTCGATCGGCACGCGCGTGGTCACCTCGGTCACGTAGGCGTCGATCTCCTTGCGCCCCTGCGCGCGCGCCACCGACACACGATGGTGCCCGTCGCGCACGAAGTGCACGTCGCCGATCCGGTACACCTCGATCGGCGGCATCGCCTCGCCGCGGCGCTGGGCGTCGGCGATCCGCTCCCAGCGGTCGCGGGTGCGGTTCGACGTGGGGCGGAAGCTGCGGTCAAACTCGCGCGTGCGGCCCACCGTGCCGACGATCGAGTCGAGCGCGATCGTCTGCAGGCCCAGCGAGCGCTCGCTCACGCGCCCGAGGGCCTCCACCACCTCCTCGAACGGGAGCACGACCGCCACGTCGCCGGGCTCGCGGCGCAGCCGCGCGGCCAGCGACGCGAGCGCGTGCCGGCGGCGGGCGCGGCTGAAGTCATCGCGGGCGTCCGAGGCGGGAAAGCCGGTGTCGAGCGGCGCCATCGGTCGATGGTACGCGCGGTCAGGCGATTCGCGAAGCGGACTCCGGGTCGTGCGACGGCAGGTACGCCGCGTCGCTCGTCCCGACCAGCTCCTGCATCCGCCGGATCGTCTCCTCGGCCTCGCGCGGGTTGGGGCAGACGCCGTCGGTGGCGCCGTCGAGCATCAGCCGCTCGGTGTAGGAGACGTCGCCGGCGAGCACGGTCGGCGGATCGCCCTCGACCACCACCGAGACGTGCCCCGGCGTGTGTCCCGCGGTGCCGATCGCGTGGACGCCCGGCGCGATGAGCCTGCTCTGCGGGAACGGACCGTAGGGGCCGCCGTCGAGGTCGAACGGCTGGAGCCGCGCGCCGAGCGGCCAGCGATTGGGGAGGTAGCCGTTCAGCTGGCCGCGGAACCCGCTCGCCCGCTCGAGCTCCGAGCGCGATACGAGTATCTCCCGGTCGCTCACGTGGTGGAGGCCGCCGGCGTGGTCGGTGTGGAGGTGGGTGAGCACGACGGTGCGGATGTCGGACGGGCTCACGCCGATGCGATCGAGCTGCGGCCCCAGCTCCTCCTCCGGTCGAACCTGGCAGCGCACGGCGCGGCGGAAGTACGGGTGCCAGCGCGGGAAGTAGCCGGGCTCGCCGGCCCGCGCCGTCTCACCCGTGTCGACGAGGATCGGGCCGTCGTCGTGCTCGATCAGCCACGCGTAGATCGGCAGCGGCTCGGTCCAGTGGCGGTCGAAGGTCGTGCGCAGGCCGCGGACCAGCCCGGGCCCGGAGCCGCGGAGCTGCTTGGTGCGGACCTGGACGGTGCCGGTCTGGACGGCGTGGACGCGCACGGCGCCACCCTATGGCACGATTCCTGTCGTGCCCTGCTTGGTCGCACTGCTCGCACTGATCTCGCCGCGTGTCGCGCTGGTGGCGCTGTGGCTCTTCGGGAGTCTCCTGAGCCGTGCCTTCGATAGCTGGGTCGTGCCGCTGCTCGGGTTCTTCCTGCTCCCGTGGACCACGCTCGCCTACGCGGTGATGTGGAGCTCCGCGCACAGGGTGCACGGCTTCGAGTGGTTCCTGGTGATCATCGCGTTCCTCTTAGACGTCGGGGCGTGGGGGGGCGGCCGGCGGGCGCAACAGCAGCGCGTGTGACCCTCGTCCATCAGCGCGTCGCCCTGGGCGACGCCGACCTGACCGTGCTGCAGCCGGCCGACGCCGCCGAGCTGCCGGACGACGGTCCGGTGGAGTGGGCGCCGCTCGTGCCGTACTGGTCGGTGCTGTGGCGCAGCGGGGTCGCGCTCGCGCGCGAGGTCGTCGGGGCAGAGCTCGCGGGCCGGCGCGTGGTGGAGCTCGGCTGCGGGCTCGGGCTGCCGAGCCTCGCGGCCGCCCGTGCGGGCGCCCGCGTGCTCGCCACCGACCTGGAGCCCGAGGCGCTCGAGCTGGTCGAGCTGGGCGCGGCGGAGAACGGCGTCGAGGTCGACACCGCGTGCGTCGACTGGCGTTCGCCCGGCGCGCTCGTGGCGCGCGGGCCGTTCGACCTGGTGCTGGCCGCCGACGTGCTCTACGAGCGCCCGGCCGCCGGCGCGCTGCTCGCGCTGCTGCCGCGCCTCGGCGGCGACGCGTGGCTGGCGGACCCCGGTCGCCCGGCGGCCGAGGCGTTCCTCGATCGGGCGCGGCAGCGCTGGTCGGTCGCAACTACTGTGCGCGACGAGGTGCGGATCTACCGGCTCGAGGGAGGCGAGGATGGCTGAGATCTTGTTCAGGCGACCGGGTGAGGGCGGCGCGGCCGGCAACCCCTTGGGCGGCGACGTCGCGTTCAAGGTCCGCGGCGAGCAGTCGGGTGGGACGCTGACCGCGTTCGAGACCGTCGTCGCCCCGGGTGAGGGGCCGCCGCTGCACATCCACGCCGCCGAGGAGGAGACGCTCTACGTGCTCGAGGGAGACGTACGCTTCATGCTCGGCGACGAGCTCCATTCCGGGTCCGTCGGATCGTTCGCGTTCGTGCCGCGCGGCATGCCGCACACGTTCCAGAACGTGGGAGACACGCTGGCACGCATGCTCATCCACTTCACGCCGTCCGGGATGGAGCGCTTCTTCGACGGCGTCGACGCCCTCGAGGCGCCCGGCCCCGACGTCTTCGCGACCCTCGGCGCCGGAGTGGGCATGACCGTCGTCGGGCCGCCGCTCGCTCAGCTCGAGACCGGCTAGCCGCCCGTCCCTGCGTCAGTCGCGTCGCAGCAGGCGGGCGACCAGACCGGGCCGGCGCGGCTCGACGTCCTCGCGCAGCGGCAGCCTGCCGGACTTGCGTGCGTTCATCACGCAGCGGGCGTGGGCATGGCGCCGGCGTGCCGGGTCGCCCTCCGGCAGCACGAGCATGTGCTCGCTGAGCGCGGGCAGGTGCCCGCCGCACAGCGGGCAGCGATAGGTCGCCGGCTTGCGGTTGGCCGCCGGGCGGATCGCGTACCAGCGCGCCTTGCGGAAGTCGTCCTTCACGGGCGCGTCAGGCGTCGACGAGCGCCAGCTTCGCCGCGCGGGGCAGGCGCTTGATCCGCGCCTCCTCGCGCAGCGCGGCCGATCGGTCGGCCACCTCGATCACCGTCGCGATCTCGACCGGCCGGCGCCTGCGCGTGTAGCGGCTCGCCGTGCCGCGCTGGTGCTGGCCGAGGCGGCGGTCGACGTCGGTGGTCCAGCCGCAGTAGAGGCTGCCGTCGGCGCAGCGGAGGAGGTACACGTAGGGCACGGGTGATGCTTCGCCGCGCGGCCGGCGGTCACCTGTCGGCTTGCCCACCGCATGTGATCGCGACGATCGGGATCTGTCGCGAGGTCTGCTCCTGGTACGCGGTGTAGCGGTCGTGGTTGTTCTCGTTGACGGTCTTCCAGAGCCGCTCGAAGTCGGGGTCCGCCTTGTCGACCACGCGCGCGGTGCCGGCGTGGCGATCGCGGCCGACCTGCACCTCGACCTTCGGGTTGGCGCGCACGTTGTGCAGCCAGCTCGGCGCCTTGTCGGCGCCGCCGTTCGAGGCCACGACCAGGTAGTCGGCGCCGTCGCGCGCGTACACCAGGCCGTTCGTGCGCGTCGCGCCCGAGCGGCGGCCGGTCGTGCGCAGCAGCAGGCAGGGGACCCCGATCATCTTGTGCCCCACGCGACCGTCGGTGGCCGTGTACAGCTTCTCGTGGACCTTGAGGACCTGGCTCGTGACGCTCATGCGCGCAGCCTACGGGGCCCACCCGGACCGTGCGTTCCGTCTGCCCCACATGCGAACATCTGTTCGTGTCATGTGGCGCCGGGATCCTTCACGCAGACCTCGATTCCTTCTACGCCTCGGTGGAGCAGCGCGACGCGCCGCGGCTGCGTGGGCGGCCCGTCATCGTCGGCGGCGGCGTGGTGCTCGCGGCGAGCTACGAGGCCAAGGCGTACGGCGTGCGCACGGCGATGGGCGGCTCGCAGGCACGCCGGCTCTGCCCCGGCGCCGCTGTGGTCCCGCCGCGAATGTCGGCGTACTCGGAGGCGAGCAGGGCGGTGTTCGAGGTGTTTCGCGACACGGCACCGGTGGTGGAGGGCCTGTCGATCGACGAGGCGTTTCTCGACGTGCGCGGCATGGAGCACTTCGCGGGCACGCCGCGCGCGATCGCGGAGCGGCTGCGGCGGGCGGTGCGCGAGCGCGTCGGCCTGCCGATCACGGTCGGGGTCGCGCGCACCAAGTTCCTCGCGAAGGTCGCCAGCGGGGTCGCCAAGCCGGACGGGCTCCTGGTGGTCCCGCCCGAGGGCGAGCTCGCGTTCCTCCACCCGTTGCCGGTCGAGCGGCTGCGGGGTGTCGGTCCGGTCACGGCGCGCAAGCTGCGCGAGCGCGGGATCACCACGGTGGGCGAGGTGGCCGTGCTGCCGGAGCCGCTGCTCGTGTCGATGCTCGGGCGCGCGTCGGGTCGCCATCTGCACGCCCTCGCGCACAACCGCGACCCCCGCCGGGTGCGCAGCGGCCGCCGGCGCCGGTCGATGGGCGCGCAGCGCGCGATCGGGCGCGGGCGACATCCACCGGCCGAGCTCGACGCGACGCTCGTCGCGCTCGTCGACCGCCTCGCGCGCCGCCTGCGTGCGGCGCGGCGGGTCTGCCGCACGGTGATGCTGCGGCTGCGCTTCGCCGACTTCTCGCGCGCAACGCGCTCGCACACC
>JBJMLK010000241.1:0-14693 GCA_045805345.1 Thermoleophilaceae bacterium
CCCGAGGCGGTCGAACGTCTGAAGGCGATGGAGCGCGGAGAGCCGGTCGCCGACGACGACCGCTCGCCGGTGCCGGATGCCGCACGCGCGGCGCCGGCCGAGCCCGAGCCCGAGCCGCTCGACGACGCCACGCTGCAGCTGGCGGCGCTGCTCCGCTCCGACGGCGGATCGCCGCGCGCCGACGCCGACCTCGCGGCCGCGGCCGGACTCGACGAGCGCACCACGGCCGACCGCCTGCGCCGGCGCGAGCAGGGCGGGCAGGCGGTGCGCGCCGGTCGCAACCTGCACTTCCATCCCGAGCCGCTCGCCGAGCTCGAGGCGCGCGTCGTGGCGATCTGCGAGCGCGACGGCCAGGCCACCATCGCCGGCCTGCGCGACGAGCTGGGCAGCTCGCGCCGGATCGCGCAGGCGCTGCTCGAGCACCTCGACCGCGCGAAGGTCACGCGGCGCGTGGGCGACGCGCACGTGCTGCGGCGACGCGGCTAGCCGGACCGCGCGAGCCCACGCGGCTTCGGTCGCCGGGCGCGCCTCCTACGGCCGCTGCACGAGCACGTCCGCCGAGCGCGGGTCGAGTCGCAGCCCGGTGAGCCGGGCCAGCGAGAACGGCAGCGGCGCGGCCGAGCGCAGCCGGATGAGCGTGAACGTCGGGCGGTCGAGGCGGACGACCTCGTGGAAGCCGGGGACCACGGGCGACGGCGGCCGGGGCGGGGTGGGGGTCTGCCCGGCCCGGCGCTCGGCCACCGCCAGCAGGTCGATCTCGCGGATCGGCGTGCTCGCGGTGACGCCCTCGTCGGGCGCCGGCGGGATCTGCGGCGGCGTGAGCCGGAGGCCACCGGTGGGGAACGGCCGCAGGCGCGGCGAGTAGAGGCTCAGCGGCACGCGCCCGTTGAGCGGGGTGACCACGAGCGCCCGGGGGACGCGCGGAGGGCCGAGGGCCGCGGCCGCGCTGCGCCAGTCCTCGCGCTGAAACTCGGGACTCGTCTCGACGGCGATCGTCGCGGCGAGGAACACCGCACAAAGGGCGACCGCGAGAGCAGCGCCGGCGCGCCGCACGCTCGCCAGTCCGGCGGCGAGCACGATCGCGAACGGGATCCAGGCGGTGATCACGTTGCGCGTGAGGAAGTAGTCGGCCCCCAGGAGCGCCATCACCAGCGGCAGCCCGACTATCGCGGCGAGGAGCACGGCCGCCGTGCGCGCGCCCCGCCGCGCCTGCGCCCCGCCCCGCGCGAGGAGCAGCGCGACCGCCGCCACCGCAAGCGCGCCGGCGGCGATCGAGAGCGGCACCTCGCCCGGCAGGTCGTATCCCACGAGAAATTGCTTCGGCACCTGGAGCAGCCGCGAGCCGAGGTCGCTGAAGCCGATGAAGCGCGCACCCTCGTTGTCCGACTGGTGCACGGCCAGGGGGATGAGCGCGACCCCGACCGTCCCCACGGCGGCGACCACGACGATCACGCGCCGCCGGCCGCGCCCGCGCGCGAGCAGCCAGACCGCCTGCGGGACCACCACGAACGCGGCGAAGTAATGGGTGACGAGCGCCGCCGCGGAGGCGAGGGCCCAGCGGCCCGGCTCGTCGCGGACGAAGCAGAGCGTGGCCAGGCCCGCCAGCAGGACGAGCAGCGCGTACGAGCGCGCCTCCTGCGAGTACCAGACGAGCAGTGGGTTGAACGCGGCGAGCGCCGCCACGATGAGCCCGGCGCGCTGCGAGACGAGTCGGCGTCCGAGGACATAGGCGACGGGGATCGTGGCCGTGCCGAGCAGTGCGGAGACGCTGCGCACGCCGATCTCGCCGGTGCCGAACGGCCGCGTCCAGAGCCACGCGACGAGGTAGTACAGCGGCGGCGTCTCCTCGGTCCTCGGGATCCCGTGCAGGAGGCCGCCGAAGCCCATCCGGAGCATCCGGACCGTGTAGCCCTCGTCGATCCAGAAGCTCTGGACGTCGAGCGTGGCGAACCGGAGCGCCGCGCCGGCGACCACCACGGCGAGCAGGAGGAGCTGCGGGCGCGTCGGCCGCACGGGCGGGCGAGCATATCCGCGCTGCTGGCCGCCATACTCGCGCCGATGCTCGCCGTGGTGCTCGGCCGGATCGACCTGGTGAGGGCGCTCGCGCGGGCCGGCGTGGCGTCGGTGGTGGCCGGCGACCCGGGCGACCCGATCCGCCACTCGCGCCATGTGAAGGCGGTGATCCCGGCCGACGGACTGCTCGACTACGCGCGGGCGGCCGGCGAGCGCCCGCCGCTCTTCTACGACTCCGACAGCGCGCTGGAGCTCCTCGCGCGCGAGCGCGACGAGCTGGCCGCGGCCTTCCGCTTCGTTCTGCCGCCGGCGGATCTGCTCGCCGACCTCGTCGACAAGGCGCGCTTCCAGGCCCTCGCCGAGCGCACGCGGCTGCCGGTGCCGCGCGCGCAGCGGATCGCCGCAGGCGACGCGGCGGGCGACGCCGCCCCCGGCCTGCGCTTCCCGGTGATCGTCAAGGCGAGCCCGTACCGCGACCGGCGCTGGGAGGAGCTCGCCGGCGACTCGAAGGTGCTGCGCGTGGACGACCCGCGCGCGCTGGCGGAGGCGCTGGCGCGGCTCGACGGCGCCGGCGTGGAGCTGATGGCGCAGGAGCTGGTGCCAGGGGGCGAGGAGCGGATCGAGAGCCACCACGTGTACGTGGACGACGGCGGAGCCGTGGCCGCGGAGTTCACGGGCCGCAAGATCCGCACGGCGCCGCGGGAGTTCGGCATGACCACCTCGCTCGAGACCACCGACGCCCCCGACGTCGCCGCCGCCGGGCGCGTCGCCGTCGAGCGCCTCGGCTTCCGCGGGGTGGCGAAGCTCGACTTCAAGCGCGCACCCGACGGGTCGCTCCACCTGCTCGAGGTCAACCCGCGCTTCACGCTGTGGGTGCACGCCGGCGCGGTGGCCGGGGTGAACATCCCGGCGGTCGTCCACGCGGACCTGACCGGCCGGCCGCGCCCGCCGGCGGCGCGTGCGCGGCCCGGCGTCCGCTGGATCTGGCCGAGCGCGGACGCCGCCGCCGCACGAGCGGCCGGCATCCCGCTGCGCCGCTGGCTCCCCTGGGCGCTGCGCGCGGAGACGAACTCGTCGTTTGCCTGGAGCGACCCGGCGCCCTACGTGCGCGGGCGGCTGGCGGGGCTAGCACGGCGATGAGCGGCGAGCGGATTGGCGTGATCGCCGACGTGCACGGCAACCTGCCGGCGCTCGAGCTGGTGCTGGCCGAGCTCGACCGCGCGGGAGTCGAGCGGATCCTGTGCGCCGGCGACGTGGTCGGGTACGGCCCGTTCCCGAACGAGTGCGTGGCGCGCGTGCGCGAGAGCGCCGCCGCGTGCGTGGCCGGGAACCACGACCTGATGGCGGTCGGCCGGCTCGAGCAGGGGCGCCCGGGCGGGCTGGTGCGGCAGACGATGGAGTGGACGCGCGGGGTGCTGGCGCCCGATGCGCGCGGATGGCTCGAGGAGCTGCCCGGGTCCGTGACCGAGGAAGGGCTGGTGATGGCGCACGGATCGCTGAGCGATCCCACGGTGTACGTCTACGCCGACGACAGCGCGGAGCAGCTCGCCGCGGTGCCGCCGGGCGCGCTGCTGGTGCTTGGCCACACCCACGAGCCGCTGGTATTCGGCGAGCGCCGCGGGCGCGTGCTCGAGCGCCGCGCCGGCGAGGTGGCGATCGAGGCGGGCGAGCGGCTGCTTGTGAACCCGGGCAGCGTCGGCCAGCCGCGCGAATGGCGAGCCCTCGCGCGCTTCGCGGTGATCGACCTAGGCGCGGGCGTGGTCCACCACCACGCGATCCGCTGCGACCAGGCTCGCGTCCGCCGCGCCCTCGCCGACGCCGGCCTGCCGGGGGACGCCTGCCACCGCCGCCCCGCCGTCGGCTGGCTGATCCGCCGCCGCCTGAGCCGGATCCGCCGTTCATTGTTCACTTGAGCCGGCTATAGGCGGCTTAAGTGATGACTCACGGCGCGAACTCGCCGCCGGTCGGGCCGGGGGTGGGCCGCGGGGAGTGCGCCGGCCCCGGCGGGGTGACGCGCGGTTGCGGCGAGGGCGCCGGCGTCGGGGTGAACTCGCCCGTCGTTGGAGGCGCGGAGCGGTGCGAAGGGACGTGGTGATCGGCGCTGCCGCGTGACGGAGAGCGCTCGCGCACGACGCGCGGCCGGGACCCCACCCGTACTTGCCCACCCGACCGACGCCGGGCCACAGCGCCCGCCGGAGCGGGACGCGGAACGGCCGGCGAAGCGGCGCGTTGGGGGGACGGAAAGCGGCGCCCCGCCGCACGCGGCCGCGGAGGGTCTGCTCCGAGCGAGCGGTGCACGACCGCAAGCCCGCCCCCACCGGCCACGGCCACCGCCGCCGCAACCACCGCCGCCTTCTGGGCCGCCGCCGTGGGCACGAGCGAAGCGGCCGCCTGCACGTGCCCCGCCGCCCCGTGCACCAGCCACCGCGCGAAGCCGACCACGCCCACAGGCGCCACCGCCGCCGCCGCACGCGCCGGTGCCCGCCTGTACTCGCGCAGCCGCGCCCGGCACGCCAGGCACCCGCTCAGGTGCGGGCGTAGAGCGGCGACCTGGTCGGGCGACGCCTCACCGTCGGCGGCCAGCGAGACCAGCGGCGCGAGCCGCTCGCACTCCGCGCCGCGCTCGATCCCTGCCACCCGATCGACGAACGAGGCGCGGCCCTCGCTCAGGCACCTGTTCACCTTGGTGTAGGTCCTGGTATGGACGTGCCGTCCGCGTCCCCCGAAGGCTTGTTGGAGGCCGGTAGAACAGCGACAGGATCGATCGGCGCTCCTCTCAGGATCGGCGGCAGCGTCGGCCGCTGCTGCTTGAACCCGGCCGGGAGCTGTGCGCCGTCGGGCAGCATGGTCTGCGGCTGGCCCCGCAACTCGAACTCCGCCAGCAGCCGATCGCGGTCGGGCTCGATCTCGAACCAGATGCCCTCGAGCACGTCATGGAGGGCGGCGTTCAGCGCTTGCGCACCGTCTGCGCGCGTCACCCGACCTCGGACGAGGTCGGTTAGGCCGGCGTAGAAGTCGAGAGCCGCATCCATGTCAGGCGGCTGTGACCACTCGCTCAAGACCGCCTCGGCTTCGAGGAGCGACTGCTGGGCGTCGTCCTTCTCGGCGTCGATCTGCTTGACGGCCTCCAGGGCGTACTGCGCGTTAGCGGAGTCGCTGTCGGCCAGACGGCGGTAGTCAGCGAAGCGACGACCCCGCTCGGCCTCGAGCTTCGCGACCCGACTGCGGTGCCTCTCGACGGCTGCCTCATGAGCATGGCGCTCGGCCTGACGCTCGTTGACCAGCTCTGCGAGCCAGTCCTCGACGGACCCGATGAAGCAGCTCAGGTGGTTCAGCACCTGCGCCTCGCCAAGCTCGGCCGGGATGTGCCCGGCGTCACAGGTTCCGCGAGCCTCGCGGACCGCGCCGCAGACGTAGTGCCTGCCGGTCGCGTATCGCCTGGTGTAGAGCGACGATCCGCACTTCGCGCAGAACGCGATCCCGCGCAGCACGTAGTCGTCACTGTCCACCGGCCGACCACCCTTCCGCCGCTGCACGGCTGCCGGGTCCATGCGGATCAGGCGCTCGTTGATCCGCTGCCAGCGGTCTGGCGCGATCAGCCTCGGGTAGCCCTTCGTGCCCATGTACGCCTCGTTCTGGATCACGCGTCGGACCTTGCGGGGAGTCCACTCGGTCCCGCGTATCTCACCCCCTGCGCTCTTACGTCGCCTCGGCTTCGTCCGGTAGCCCTCCGCGTTCAGCTTCCGCGCGACGCCACCAGGAGCATGTCCCGCTTCTGCCAGGTCCATCAGGCGGTCGTACACGACCTGCTCGACAGGATCGATCACGCGCTCGGTGATCACGTTCCCGCGACGATCCCGTCGTGGCGCCCCGTCGTCGTCCATCACGATTGTGTGGACGTAGCCCAGGGGGATCGCGCCGACCGGCTCGCCCTTGGCCTTGCGGCGCTCCAAGCCGCTCTTGACCGCCTTCGCCTTGCGGGCGCTGTCCTCATGGTTGCGCTGACCGGTAACGACGGCGTAGAGCAGGTCCCCGAAGGTCTGCGGGTCCTGGGCCGAGTGCAGCGTCAGGTCGTTCTTCAGCGCCCAGAGCGCGTACTCGACGGTGTGGCGGGCACGCTTGCCGTCGCCACGTCCGAGCCGGTCGCTGTGCTGAACGAGGACGTTGCACGTACCGCGCTCACGAGCGACCTTCTCCGCGAACTGCATCATGCGAGCGAGGTCGTGTCCCCGGTTGCCGTGGTAACCCGACTTCGCCTCGTCCTTGAACACGGCGATGACCTCGAACCCGAGCGTGTCCGCGAGTGCCCGGCAGTCGGTGATCTGCCCGTCGATCGATCCCGCGGTGTCGTCGGTGCTCTTGGCCGCGTAGATCACGGCCGGCGGCTGACTCGCCTCGCTCATAGCTCGCCCCTCCGGGTCGCGTACCCGCGTTCGCGGTAGGGATCGTCCAAGTCGGCCTCGTTCGACAGGCGCGCTCCCTCGGTGAGGAAGTGGGACCAGCCGCGCCCGAGCTGACGGCCCCGCTTCGTGTGCTTGTCGAGCGCGTAGTCGGGAATCGGAACCGGCTCGAGCGGCCCGTCCCAAAACACCCACGTCGCGTGGTCCACCGCGCGAGACTTCGAGGCCCTGCACAGCGCCATCACCGCGTGCGCCAGGAACAGTCGCGCCTCGGCCTTGCCGTTCTTCGAGGAGTCGCGCCAGTTCTCGTAGAGGGACCGGACGAGAGCCGCCCCCTCCGGCCACGCGAGTCCAACGTCCTCCGACGCGATCACCCGCAACCTCGACCACGCCCAAGCACCGTAGCCCGACAGGTCGAGCTCCGACACCCACGTCAGGGCGGCCTGCTCGTTGCCGCGGCGGACCTCCTTTTGGAGGGCGCTCACGACCTGGTCCGGGTCGTAGCCGAACCGCCGGGTAGGGGGAGGCCGGCGCGTAGTCGCGGTCACGATCCACCCCCCTCGCGCCGAAGTTCGAGCTGGTCCGGCAGCACGTCGGTGGCATCGCCGTCGAGCCGGCCGGAGAGAGCGACGGACGAGCCCTTGGACAGCGAGGCCGCGCAATCGCGAGCCTCCAGGCCGAACGTCGTGACGTTGACGTAGACGACCCCGGGAACGCGCTGGCCGTTCCGGTGGTAGCGGGGCACGGCGATCCGAAGCCGGCACTCCGGCATCCCGCCGGCCTCGCTGAACTCCGGATCGCGAACCAGCGCCCCGGTGATGCTGACCACGTTCACGATCCCTGCTCCTCGGCGACCCGGATCGAGTTCGCCCTGACGACGTATTCGCGCGGCTCGCTGTCGGTGCGCTTCGAGCCGCTGAGCCTCCGGCCGAGAAACGAGAACTTGCCGCCCTTCGTGGCGCGGGGCTCCACGACCTCGTACCTGAGCGCCCACTTCTTGCTCCCGGCGTAGTGCGCCGGGGTCGCGGTGATGATCGAGCCGGCCTCGAGACCGGCGGTACGCTGCTGCTGCATCGGGACCTCATTTCCTGATGCCGGGGGCGGGCCGTTCGCGCGGTGCCGCCCCGATTGTTGGGACCTGCCACAGATTGTCCCAGGCAGATTCGATAGCTGTCGAATCGTGTAACTAGTCATCGGTCCGTGGTCTGGACACCCGGCGCGGGGTGGGGCGTGTCCCCAGGGGTCCCCCCTACGGGGGGAACCCCCTCCTGGGACACACCGCCACCAGTCGCCGGAGAGGCGGCGTGTCCGGGCGTGTCCGGAACATCGGGACACGGTCGGTAGCCGTTGATGGTCTGCTCGATCCGCCCCTCGGCCTCGAGCGCGTGGAGAGCTGAAGTCACGACCGCGCCGCGCTTCTCGATCCTCTCCCGCACCGCCTTCTGGCTGATAGGCGCCGCCGCGCAGACCTCCTCGTAGACGCGCCGCCGTAGCTCGCTCGTCTCCGCCAGGTCGCCCAGCCGCGGGACGAGCGACTCACCGACCGCCTGCATCTTCAACCGCATCGCGGACCAGGCCTCCGCGTCCTTGGGCGGCTTGGTGCAGGTCAGGTCCACCCAGAGCCCGTCGCCGGTGGCGCGGGCCATCATGTCGGCCGCTCCTTCGAGGGCGCCCGAACCGCGCTCCCGCACACCGTCCTTGCCGGCATGGTGGGTGACCAGGACGGAGTCGGCTAGCGAACACGCCGCCTCGATGAAGCGGCCGACGTCCTGGCTCTTGTTCTCGTCGCCGCCGACCATGCTGCGGGCCATCGGGTCGATGACGGTGAGCGCCGGCTCGGACACGAGCTGCATCGTCCGGCGAGCGCGCTCGAACTGCTGGCGGTCGAGCAGGTTCACGGCCTGGGGAAGCACCCGGAAGCGGGAGAGCGACGGGTGCCCGTGCGCAGCGCTCCACGCCTCGGCGCGCATCCGAATACCCGGCCTTCCTTCGGCCGCTATGTACATCACGTCGCGGGCGTCGACGGCGCGACCGTGCCACGCGCGCCCGCTGGCGATCGAGAGCGCGAGGTCGAGCGCGACGAACGTCTTGTACGACGACGGCGGGCCCCACAGGACGGACAGGCCCTCGGGCATGAAACCCTCGACCAGCCAGGTGGGGTCAGGTAGTTGCAGGAGGTCGTCGTACGAGAGGAGTGGGTAGCGGTCGCCGTCGCTGCTGCTCACGTCGGCGCGGAAGACACGCGGGCCGTCGTCCGGGCATTCGACCGTCCACGTCCCGTCCCGGTTCTCGTACGCGAGGGCGTTGATGCCGCAGGACGGGCACAGCGCGTAGGCGTCGCGCTCGAGCAGGTTCAACTCGAGCGTCGGCAGGCGATCTCGTCGAGCCTGCTCGAGCTGAAGGCCGAGCGGTGCCAGCGCGGCGCTGGCAGCTACGTGGTGCTCAGGTCCTCCTGGACCGTCGTCGCCGCTGTCGGCCGCCCGTGACGAAGTACGGCTGACGCGTCGACCACGCGGTCGGCCAGCGCCACGCGCTCGGGTGCTTGGCCGGGCAATCCGCCGATGCGACTGCCGCTCGCCGACGCCCGGCTGACGCGTCTTCGAGGCCGGCGGCGGGTCGTCCCACTCGACCGGGAAGGGCTTGTTCGCCGGCCACGGCTCCGCGTGCGTGAAGTCGAGGTAGACCGACTCGCTAGTCGCGGACATCGTCGTGAGTGGGGTAGTAAGCCAAGCCACTCCCGACCGTAGAGCTCCGGCCGGACAGCACAGAAATGACCAGGCCGCCCCGAAGGGCGGCCCGGTCAGGCTTGGCGACTCACGACGAATCGCTCGCCCAAAAAGGTAGATGTTGCAGCGGACCGACTAGGCCGTCCTGGGCGCGCGGGACCATCCGTGCTTGGACCCGATCGTCAGCGGTGGAGTCGTGGCCGTCTTCTCCTTCGGCATCGCTCGGGGGTGGGACGTGTACACGACCACCAACCGCCGCGTGAAGCGCGACCGGGCCGTGGTGGCGGCGCTGGAGCAGGAGCTCAAGAGCGACCGCGAGATCACGGCCAACAACCGGGAGCTCGTGCGCCACGAGCTCAAGCTCATCGGAACCGGCAGCAGCACGCTCAGGCTGTTGAACCCCCTCGACCCGGTCGCGAGCGGCTGGTGGGACCTAATCCGACTGGAGCCCCCGCGGGGCTTGGTCGACGCGGACGCTCTGGTGACGCTGCAGCACGTCTGGCGGCGGGTGGGGCAGGTGAACGCGATGGTCGACAGCCGCGAGCGGTACCGCGTTGCGAACCCGATGAGCGGCATGTTCGCGGCGCACATGAAGCAGTACGACGAGCTGATCGATCGCTTCGCCGGCGAACTACTGGAGGCAATCGACCGGGCGACGGGGCTGCTAGAGGAGGTGCCTACAGGCACGCGTTTCCAGCGGTGGAGGAGCCGTCTGCACGCTTCCCGTCTTCTACCTGGGGGGGACGAGTAGCCCCTCGGCCCGCCGCCTGTATGGACCGGAGAACCCGCCGGATGGGGTCTTGCTGTGCAGGTGCTCGTAGGCGATGGTGCCGGCCATGATCGTGATCGGTCGAGCCTGCACCTGCGATCGCGGATGCGAGTGGTGCCGCGGTACCGCCCAGCTCGAGCGGGTGGTCACGCTGGCCGAGTTCCGCGCCCTGGTGGCTGCCCTCGATACCGAGCCACCTTGTCGAGCCGGTGGCCTGGCGCCTGACGCGTTGCCGCGCTTAGGGTCCCCGCATACCCCGCTCTGAGGTGCCTGGTTAGCGGCGCATCGACAGTGCCCCAGAAAATCGACCGAAATATGCGGCGGCCTCCGCTCGCCTCCGAAGGAGTGGGAGAACACCCGTCCTCTCTAGTGTCACCCCTCCCCCCTACGGATAGTTTGAGTAAGGCAAATCCCCTACCATGACCGCCCGCCGAGCCTCGCCGGGCTACGGAGTAGGTCTTGGGAGCGCAAGCGCGATCGCGAGCGCGACCTTCAGCTCGCGGCGCTGCGGGTCGTCGATCTGCCCCCAGTACTTGATCAGGCGCGTCTTGTCGATCGTCACGAGTTGGTTCGACAGGATCACGCTCTCCTCGGGAAGCTCGCCCGCCGGCACACGCACGTTCTGTGGGAAGCGTGCGCGCTCCTCGACCTGCTTCGTCGTCAGGGCCGCGACGGTCACCACGGACCCGCGCTGGTTGTTCGTGTCGTTCGACACGACCACGGCCGGGCGTCGGCCTGCCTGCTCTGATCCCCTGGCCGGGTTGAAGTCGACGTGGTAGACCTCGCCCCAACGAGGGAAGGCCCTCGGGAAGGTCGGCATGAGCCGGGCCGGGAGGCGGGTGTGCCGCTACTCGGGGGGCAGAAGCTCGGTCGCGGCCGCGAGGTTCGACTCCGCGATGGCCCGGTCCGCGTCCGCGAACGCGCTGTACCCCTCCGCGAGCAGGTCGGCGTCTGGCTCCGACGTACTCCGGACATACGTGATCTGCGACGCCTGCCCGATGAAGACGGTGGTCCGCGGCGTGTTGCGCGGCTCCGCGCCGAACGTCTCCACGCTCGCGTCGTTATTTCTTGTGAGCATTCCAGATTCCATCTAGACCTCCAGTATTCCCATGGTAGGACCCGCGACGAAGCTGAAGGCCGCCTCGATCCAATCGGCCAACTCGTCCAGCCCCTTGAACGGGAAGTTGCGCTGCACGTCGTAGTCGACGAACAGCAAGGTGTTGTCGTTCACGAACGGCTCGATCAGCAGTACCTCCTCGATCCCGGTCACCTGGTCGATGCTGCGGTACTTCACGCCGCCGCCGAAGAAGTTGGGCCCGAGGTCTTGCGCCTGGTCGCCCCCTCGGATGAGCTGCTCGGTCACGAACCCCTTCGCGTCCGGCTTCGCGCCCGGGGCGGGGACCGTCGCGATCACCTTGATGCCGCCGGCGATGAACGTGTCGAACTGAAGCCGCTTGGCAGTGGCCTGGAGGATCGACGTCGCCTTGTTGCCGGCGGCCTCGCGCGTCATCACGGGGGTCTGGACGCGTGCGAGGCCAGGTTGAACGATGACGGCGTCCTCGCCGCTGTTCGCGAACTGCGCGCCCTGGTCACCGGGCAGGAAGCTGAACTGCGCGTACGCGTGGTCCCGGGTGACCTCTGAGAACAGCCGGTGCAGGTCCTCGCGCACCAGCGGCGGAGGCGGCACCTGCCGCGGCTGTGGCACGACGGCCACGATCAGGTTTTGGAAAAGCGGCTCCACGTCCCTCCCCCCGCAGCGCCATCATGCCATGCGCCCGGTCGCAGCGCCAGACCACCCCCCGTTTGGGGGGCACCTGCCGCAACCGAGCGTGGCAATCGCAGGACCGTCCCCGGCTGCCGCACCCACCCGGAAGGGGCGTCCCCCGTCCGCCGTGCCAGGAGGCGATCACGTCGGACATGGGCGGGTGCGGCAGCGGGCCGAAGGCCGCTCCGAGGCGCGACCTCGCTCTCGACCCCTCGCCCCGAATCCACGGCGAGCGGTCAAGTGGCTGAAGGTCACCTACTTGACCTCGAGGTACCTGAAGGCATTCGGCACCGCCACCCGCGAGTCGTTCCTCCAGATGGCGTAGATGCCCCGCATGCCTACCGGCCTGTGGTTCGGCCCGACCAGCGAGCCGACCAGCTCCACGCTGAGGCCGGCGCGGTCACCGATCACGAACTTGGAAAAGTCGCCGTAGACGCCGAGCTTCGTGCCGGTCGTGGTGCCGGTGCCGAGTGTGGACCACTCGTACGCGGTCTTGCCGAGGAGCTTGCCGTCGCGCTCGACCATCAGCGGCGGCTCCGACCCGCCGCCGCCGACGAAGCGGTAGAAGCTGTCGAGCGTGTTCGGGTGGAACACGAAGCTGGCATTCGGGATGAACCTCGCCGGCAGCGCCTGCTTCAGCAGGTAGGCATCGGTCGCTGCCAGCGTGGCGACCGATCCGGTCTGGACCCGCTGCGAGGTCGTGAGCGAGCCCGACGTGCCGATCGACAGGAGGCCGACCGGCTCGTTCGAGCCGGCGCCGGCACCCGTGAGGAACTTCTCCACCTCGAGCTGGTCCTTCGCATCCGCGAGTAGCTTCTGGAGCTCCTGCCGCAGCGAGCTCCAGTCGTCGCCCAACTCGTAGGAGAAGGGGATGAAGCTGTGCGCCCGCTGCGCCGTCAGGACCGGCTGCGTCAACGTCGGGGAGTTGTCGCCCACCTCGGCGCCCTCGGCGGCGTAGCTCGCGGTCGTACCATCGCTCGCGACCAGCCGCAGCTCGCGGGTGGTCATCGTCCGCACCGACGCGAGCTCCCGGACCGGGTTGATGGACCCGTTGCTGCTGAGCTGGATCGAGGGGTCGACCGCAATCGGGAGACCCCAGCCACCGGCGCTGCCGGTGCCCTCGAGCATCGCCCTGACCGACTCGGCCTGCGCTACCCGCTGGACGGCCTTCTGCTCCTCCGGGCTCATGCGGAGGACCGCACCGTCGCCATACATAAGGAGCTTCCGGAACCCCTCCTCGTAGAGCGGGTCCGAGACTGCGGCGATGTACTCGGCGTCGACGCCGAGCGAGTCGCGCCGGATCACGCTCTCGATGCTGTCCGCGGCCCTGCTGTTCAGGGTGCCGTCGTTGGTGCGGGCGTCCACCGCTCGAAGGGCCTCGTCTCGCGGGGTCGTGGCGCCGGCGGCAGGCGTCGGCCGCCCAGGCACCGGAAACTCCGCACCGGACTCGAACGACCCGCGCTCGTACTGTCGCTGCAGGTACGCACGCTGCTCGTCGGTGATCTCCTCGACAGCGTCCGCCACCTGCTCGCCCGTGTAGAGCGCCTTCCGCTGTCCGTCGTGGTCGATGCCCCTGTACTCCGAACCGTCGCGGCGGGTGAGTGTCTGACCCCGTACCGGCTTCCACGCATCAGGGTTCTCGCTGGCAAGAGGATGGTCCGGCGCGATCCGCGTCCGGCCGGCGGTGATCTGGATGGTCTCGCCGTCGTACTCGGTCGAGAAGGTCCGGCGGGCTACTAGCTGGTTCACGTCCTACCTCCGAAGATGCGGCGCGAAGCGCCTCGTTATCGATCTTCGGGAGGTGGGTCGAACCCGGCGTCCCGTACTGCAAGCCCAACTATAGGAGGGGCGGCGGTTGGTCTAGTTCAGCTCGGCGTGACCAGGTCGGAGCGGCGGCAGGGCGCCGGCAGGGACCCGGCCGACGTACGTGGGGCCGAGGTACAGCTCGAAGGCGTTGCCCTGCTTCTCGAGGTAGCAGGGCTCGCTCGCCCTCATGCCTACGCCCTCCGCGCCCAGGCGCTTCACGAGGATGCCGGTGATCAGCCGCTTCCACTCCGGCAGTTGCATGAGGTCGTCGTCCGGCACGCGGCCGGTGATTGTCAGGTACACCCTGTCGGCGTCGTTCATGGGGCTCTTGTCTCCACCGCCAGCGGCGGGATCGCAACTCCAGATGCCGCGACAAAGTGGGTCGTTGAGTTTCGTGTACGTCCAGCCGGTGGCCGCGCAGATCTCGCGGTATGACAGCCCGTCGGCGCGCAGCAGCAGCGCGCGCGTCTCGTGCGGCTTGAGCCGGCCGAGTGCCTCCGCCCCGAGGCGCAGCCGCTCGCGCCGCTCGGCCACCTCGTGCGACGCCTCCGCGCGCCCGGCGTGCGGCTCGATCTCGCACGCTTCGCTCGGCGTGCCGTGCCGCGCCCGCTGCTTGGTGACGGCGAACGCCTCGTGCTTGACGACGGTCTTCATCCACGGCAGGAGAGCCGCGACGTCGACGCTCGGCGCGCGCACGAGCAGGATCTCGACGGCTCGCTGGTAGGCGTCCTCGGCGTCCTCGCGGCAGTGCGAGTAGCGCCGCGCGACCGACATCAGCCGCCCGCCGTGACGCTCGAGCAGCGCGACCACCGCCGGCTCCGCGACGGCGCGCGCGGGTCGCACCGTCGCACGCTCCCCCGCGGCCGTCGTCGTTGCCATGAGCTCGAATCGATCCTCCGCGACGGGAAGGCGGCCGCGCAATCCCCCGCGCCCCCCACAAACGGCGGGTCATGTCCGCAAAGTCCGGCACGTTCAACTCCCGCCGGTCCGGGAACGAGCAGGTCAAGCGATCAAAAGGGGAGGCAGCGACCGATGCGTCAGCTCACCAGCCTCGACACCCAGTTCCTGGCACTCGAGTCGGCGGGCAACTACGGCCACGTGGGCGGCCTGGCCGTGTACGACCCGTCGACCGCGCCCGGCGGCGAGCTCACGGTGAAGGACGTCTGCAGGCTGGTCGGCCAGCGCCTGCACCTCCTCCCGCCGTTCCGCCAGCG
>JBJMLK010000242.1:0-16604 GCA_045805345.1 Thermoleophilaceae bacterium
CGTTCTTCAAGACGCGCATGCGCGCGGAGGGCGCGGCCTTCGGCGGCGAGGTGTCGGGCCACTACTACTTCCGCGACTTCTACTGCGCCGATTCGGGCACCATCCCCGCCCTGCTGATCCTCGAGCTGCTGTCCACGAAGGGCAAGCGGATGAGCGAGCTGCTGCGGCCCTACCGCGACCGCTACTTCATCTCGGGCGAGATCAACTCCGAGGTCGACGACAAGGAGGCGAAGATGCGCGAGCTGGCCGAGGCGTACGGCGACGCGAGGATTGGCTGGCTCGACGGCGTGTCGGTGGACTACGACGACTGGCACTTCAACGTGCGGCCGTCGAACACCGAGCCGCTCCTGCGGCTCAACCTCGAGTCGCTCGTCTCGCCCGACCACATGGCCGAGCGCCGGGACGAGGTCCTTGCGCTGATCCGCTCGTAGCTCCCGCCGAGCGGGCCGGCGTCCGCTAGCCGCCGTTCGAGTTGCTGTTGTTGGAGCTGCCGTTGCCGTCGGTCACGACGCTCTCGTTGAACGAGGTGTGCGCGTTGCTGCCGTGACGATGGTGGTGGTGGTGGTGATGGTGGCGCCGGTCCCTCACGCAGCTGCCGTCGCTCGTGCGGTGGTGGAAGCGCCCGCAGTGGTCCGGGTGGTACTGCGCCGACGACGCGCTGCCGCCCGACCCACCGCCGCCGCCAGCGGCGATCACCCCGCCGGTTCCTGCGGCCAGGACGACCATGACGAGAATCGTGGTGAGGTTCCGCAACTGCGCCTCCGTTCGCTAGCTGGGTGCCTGGTGACACTAACCGCAAACACCGGCTTGCCCGCCGTCGTTTCGGTGACGCGCTCGCGCTAGTGGCAGCTCGTGGAGCCCGAATCGGTGAAGCTCTGGCCGGCGATCGGCACGAACTTCCAGTCGTAGCTCGTCGGGTGGAGCGTCACCTGCAGGACCCCGAACGTCGAGTTGTCGCGCACCTCGCTGTTGGCCTTGAGCGTGCCCCAGTCGACGAGGCTCTTGCCGCCCGTGCCCACCACGAACTCGCGGATCCCGCGCGCGCTGTCGGCCACCGCGCCCGGCGTCTGCGGCGCGAAGCGCTCGTACAGGTGGTCGTGCGCGGTGAGGACGAGGTCGGCGTTGGCGTTGTAGAGGTCGGTGAACAGCGTGCCCATGTTCGAGTTGTTGCCGGCGAGCCCCGAGCTGAAGCGCGGGTGGTGCCAGAACGCGAGCGTGCACTGCGCGCCGCTGGCCGCCAGGTCGCTGCGTAGCCACGTCTCCTGTGCCGACCCGGAGCTGCAGGACACCTCGGTGCAGTTCGAGTTCAGCTCGATCACGTGCCAGGCGCCGACGTCGAAGGAGTAGTAGCCCTTGTCGCGGTCACCCGCCGGGCCGCCGAAGTTGCCCACCCCGTTGAAGTAGTCGAAGTAGCCCACGGCACCCGGCACGAGGTACTCGTGGTTGCCGATCCCGGGGTGGTTGAGCGAGTTGGCACGTCCCCACGTCGGGCCGTAGACCTGGTTGAACTTGGTGAGCGTGGCGTCGTCGTACTGCTCGTCGCCGAGGGTCAGCACGCCCGTGAGCCCGGTGCCGGCGACGAGGTCCGAGGTCGCCTTCTGCTGGCACCGGCCGGGCGTGCCGTCGCCGCCGTTGTAGCCGGGATCCGTGGGGTCGCACGCTATGTCGCCGGCGGCGCCGATCACGGGATCTGGGATCTGCGGCTGGGCGGCGCCGTAGTGCTGCTGCAGGGTCGAGGCCGAGAGCGCGGCGTTGTAGACGGCCACCTCGTCGATCGCGCCCTTGGCCGGGTACGAGCCGCTGCTCTGGCCGATGTCGCCGCCGAGGGCGGCCGTGGCGGCGGCCGGCAGATCGCTGCGCCGAGCCACCTCCACGCCGTTGCGGTAGAGCAGAAGCGTCGATCCGGAGCGCACGAGCGCCCAGTGCACCCAGCTGCCGACGTTCGCAGGGCTCGACGCCTCCAGCCTGTACTCGGTCCCGCCGAGCCAGACCCCCGCGTAGTAGCCGCCAGGACGCGGCATGAGCCGGAGGTTGCCGTAGCGGCCGTAGAGCGTGTCGTTCGCGTTGCTCGAGTCGGCGATCCGCTGCCAGCCCTCGACCGTGAAGTCGACGCTCGCGGGAAGCGCCGGCAGCGCGACGCGGTCGTCGACGCCGTCGAAGCCGGCCGCCGTGTCGGGGTCGCCCGCGAGGGCGCCGCTCGCACCCAGCGCGACGCCGTTCTGGTAGCTGCCGTCGCGCGCCAGCTGCTGGTCGGCGGCCGTCTTGCCCGAGGCCTCCCCGAGCCGCCAGTAGGCGAGCAGCCCGCCGTTGGAGGTGACGGCGTCCCGGTACCGGCTGGCATACGGGGTGACCGCGAGGTCGGCGGAGCGCGCGCTCTCGTTCGAGTCGGTGTCGGAGGCGGTGACGGCGTAGTGGTATGTCGTGCCGTTCGACGCGCTCGAGTCCGTGTAGGACGGCTGCGTCAGGTGCTGTGCGTTGATGCGCGTGTAGGGACCTGCGGCGCTCGTCGCGCGGTACACGTCGTACCCCGCGAGGTCGGGCTCGGGTCCGGCGCTCCAGGCCAGGCTCACGCTGCCGTTCCCGGTCACCGCCCTCAGGCCGGTGGGCGCCGCCGGCGCCGCGGCCGCCGCGTAGTGCTGCTGGACGGCGGTGGCCGACAGCGCGCTGTTGTAGACGGCCACGTCGTCGAGCGCGGCCTTCGCGGGATAGGAGCCGCTCGTCGCCCCGATGTCCCCGCTCAGGGCGGCCGTGGCGGCGGCCGGCAGATCGCTGCGCCGAGCCACCTCCACGCCGTTGCGGTAGAGCAGAAGCGTCGATCCGGAGCGCACGAGCGCCCAGTGCACCCAGCTGCCGACGTTCGCAGGGCTCGACGCCTCCAGCCTGTACTCGGTGCCGCCGAGCCAGACCCCCGCGTAGTAGCCGCCAGGACGCGGCATGAGCCGGAGGTTGCCGTAGCGGCCGTAGAGCGTGTCGTTCGCGTTGCTCGAGTCGGCGATCCGCTGCCAGCCCTCGACCGTGAAGTCGACGCTCGCGGGAAGCGCCGGCAGCGCGACGCGGTCGTCGACGCCGTCGAAGCCGGCCGCCGTGTCGGGGTCGCCCGCGATCGCCCCCGTCACACCCAGCGTCACGCCGTTCAGGTAGCTGCCGGGATTGAGGCCGAAGCTGTCGCACGCCACGGTTCCCGAGGCCTCGCCGAGCCGCCAGTACCCGACGAGACCGGGCGTGGTCGTCACGGCCGACGAATACGGCGACGACGGGCCGCCCCCGCACGCGGCGGCGCTGGCATTCGAGCAGAGGCCCAGCGACAGGAGAAGCGCCAGGGCGACAGCTCCAAGGCGATGAAGGGGGGTACGCAAGCTTCTCTGCGCCTCACCTTAGGCGCGACGCCGTCCCCCGGCCACTCGGGGGCAGCCCCCGCCTTGGCGCGATCGCGCTCTAGGTCGTGGTGGCGGGCACGCGGGCGTGCCAGATGTGGTCGCGGATGACCATCTGCATGCCCTCGAGGGTCGAGGCCTGGCCGCGCGCCACCACGACGCCGTGGTCGGTCTCGATGTGCAGCGACGAGCGGTGGAGGCGGCCACGGCTCAACGTGGCGTTGTGCACCGACCGGTAGTCGATCGCCTCGTGGCCGTCCTCGAAGAGGCGCATGAGGTGCAGTGCGCGGTCCGTCACGACGAGCAGGCCGCGTGCCCCACCGCTGCGCGCCAGCGCCGCGCCGAGCACGTTCTCGTCGGGCGCGAGGTGCGCCGTGACGTCGGACACCCGCCGCCGCGCGAGCCAGCCCTGCATGCCGTCGAGGTATGCGTCGAGGGCGGGCTGCTCGACGGCCGGCTGCTCGACGGCCGGCTGCTCGACCGCGGGCTGCTCGCCGGTGTCCTGCTCGACGCCCTGCTCCTCGCCGGTGTCGTACGGCTGCTCCTCCTCGGCATAGGGCTCCTCGTCGGGCTCCTCGTCGCCGGTCGCGGCGAAGTCCTCTGCGTCGGCCTCCACGGCCTCCTCGGCGTCCGCCTCGGCATCGAACTCACCGCTGCCCTCGTCGCCGGGCGGCTCCTCCTCCTCAGCCGCCGGCTGCTCCTCGGCGTCCTCGATCGGGTCGTCGGGCTGCTCGGCCGCGAGGGGCTGCTCGGCAGCAAGGGGCTCCTCGGCGGTGGCAAGCCGCTCGTCGCCGGGCTCCAGCTCCGGGGCGGCACGGCCGGCGAGCGCGCGCTCGCGCTCGAGGACGATCCGCGTCTGCTCGAGCTCCGCGCGCACCTCGGCGTGGCGCTGCTCGGTCGTCTCGAGGTGGGTGCGCAGCCACTGCACCTCGCCGCGCGACTCGCCGAGCGCCGCGGCGATCGCCGCCGCCTCGCGCGCCGAGCGGTCGACCGCCTCGCGCACCTCCTCGAGCTCGCTGCCGCGCGTCTCGAGCTCGGACTCGAGCTGCGGGATCCGGGCCACCGCCGCGCGCGCGTCCTCCAGCTCGGTCGTGAGGGCGTCGAGCCGGTGCACTGCCTCCTCCAGGTCGCCGCGCACGACGTCGAGCGTCTCGTCGCGCTCCGCCACCTCGCGCTTCGCCGCGTCGAGCTCGGCGCTGACCACCTGGATGGCGGCCTCGAAGTCCGCGACGCGCGACTGGGCGGCGGCCAGCTCGCCGGCCGTCGCCTGCCGCGCCTCCTCCACCTCGGCGGCGGCCGACTCGTGTGCCGCCGCGGCCGCGGCTGACTGCTCCTCCGCCGCGCGGCGTGCCTGCTCCAGCTCCGCGGTGGCCACCTCCAGGCGCCCGCTCAGGTCCTCGGACCGCGCGTTCAGCTCCTCGGCGCGCGTGCTCAGCCCCTCCAGCTGCCCGCGCGCGTCCTGCTCCGACGCCTCCAGCTGCGCGACCCGCGAGCGCGCGGCCTGCTCGACCTCGGCGACGCGCGCGTCGGCGGCCTGCTCGATCTCGGCGATGCGCGCCTGCGCGGCCTGCTCGGCCTCGGTCGCCCGCGTCTCGGCCTCCTGTCGCGCCGCTGCCACGCGCGCGTCGGCCGTCTGCTGGGCCTCGGCCACGCGCGTCTCGGCGCCGGCCTCGCTGTCTCCGGCGCGCGAGCGCGCGAACTCCTCGGCCTCGAGCACGCGCGCCTGCGCGGCCATCTCGACCTCCGCGATCCGCGCCTCGGTCCCGGCCTCCACCTCCGCGAGCCGCGCCTGAGCCGCGCGCTCGACCTCCGCCACCCGCGCCTGGGCGGCGGCCTCGGCCTCGGCGATCCGGCCCTGGGCGCCGGTCTCGACCTCGGTGACGCGCGCCTCGATCGCGGCGAGCCGCTCCGCCTCCGCCCGGCGCACCTCCGCCAGCGCCGCCTCGGCGGCGTCGGCGCGATCGACGGCCACCTGCAGGTCGAGCCGGACCGCGGCCAGCGACGACTTCAGCTCGGTGATCTCGCGCGCGGCGCGCGGCTTGAACTCCCGGCGTGCGCCCTCCAGCTCCGTCCGCAGTCGCTCGGCCCGGGCGCGCTCCTTCTCGAGGTCCGACTCGACCTTCAGCCGCGCGCGGAGCTCCTGCTCGATCTGCGCGCGGGCCTCCTGCACGCGCCGCTCGGCCTCGGCGGTCTCGCTCGAGCGCTGCGCCACCTCGGCGCGCGTCGCGGCCAGCTCCTCGCGGCTGCGATCGAGGTCCTCGCGCGTGTTCGCCAGCACCTCGCGCGTCTCGGCCAGCGCCTTGCGCGCCTGCGCCCGCAGCTCGCGCTCGGCCTCGGCATCGAGTCCGCCCGGGGCGGGCGCGGCTACGGCCTCCTCCTCGTGTCCCCTCGGGCTCGTGTCGCCTCCGACGTTTCCCTCATCCCTGGCCGCCGGCCACCGGGGCCTCGGCGCGACCATCGTACGCGTGTTTTCCGGGAATCGCCAGACGGCGACGCGGCTGTTGCAGGCGGCGAGTCGCCTAGCCGACGAGGCTCTGATGCCAGATCAGGTCGTTGACCTGACGCTGGAGGAGCCCGAGGCCGGAGACCGGCCCGCGGATGCGGACGTCGCCGAACGCGGTGTCGATGCGCAACGCCGCGCGCCCGAAGCGCGGCGGCGCGATGTTCGTGCCGTGCACGGCGGAATACGGGATGGCCTCGGTCTCGTGGTCGCCGAACACCTGCCCCATGCGCAGGCAGCGGTCTGTGAAGACGAGGACGCAGGTGGCGCGGTTGTGGCGGCCGGTCCTCACGTTCAGCACCTGCTCGCCCTCGTCGAGCGACTCCACCAGCTCGCGCGTGCGGCCGCGCACGAGCCAGCCGGGGATGCGGCCGTATTCGGCCTCGCCCGGCGCCTCCGGCGCCGGCTCCTGCGACTCGGTCGGGACGTCGAAGTAAGCCTCCCCGTTCTGGCCCGTCTGCTCGTACTCCGCGTACTCGGCGGGCTCCTCGTACTCGATGGCCGGCAACTCGGCTGAGTCCATGTCCTCGGCACCGGGGACGTCCAAGATCGGCGGCTCGAGCTCCTCGGCGGGCTGCTCGCCTGCGGGCTCCTCCTGAGCTTCGAATGCGGGCTCGGGCGGTGCCACTTCGGCGGCCGCCTCGGGCTCGGCTGCGACGGGCTCGTGCACCTGAGCGCTCTCGGCGGCCAACCCACTCGTGGCGAGCTGCACGCGAGCCGCCTCGAGCTGCGAGCGCAACTCGCCGGCGCCCTGCTCGAGCGCCTCGACCCGCGAGCGCAGCCACTGCACCTCGCCGCGGGCGCCCTCGAGCGCCGCCGACGTGGCCTGAGCGTCCCCGACCGCCCGGTCGGTCTCCGCCCGCGCGGCCTCGATCGCTGACTGGTGCTCGGTGCGCAGGGCGTCGAGCGTGGCTCGCGCGGTCTCGAGGTCGGCCTGCGCCGTCTGGAGCTCGTCGCGCGCACCGTCCAGCTCGCCGCGCGTCGCGTCCAGGTCGGAGTGCGCCGCCTCGATCTCGGAGCGCATGGGCTCGTGCTGAGACTGGAGCGCCTCGTACTGAGACTGGAGCGCGTCGCGCTCGCCCCGAAGTGCCTCGAGGTCGCCGCAGAGCACGTCGTGGGCCTCGTGCAGCGACCCGAGCTCCGCCCGGCCCTGCTCCAGCTCCGCGGTCGCGGCCGCGCGCGTCTGATCCGCCTCTGCGCGCCAGCGCTCGATCGCCGAGTCGCGCTCGCCGATCTCGGCGCGCGCCTGCGCCAGCTCGGCGCGCGCGGCGTCGACCTGCGTCTGAAGGTCGTCGCGCTCGGCGATCACGCCGCCGAGCTCCGAGCTCACGCCCTGGAGCTCCGCCCGGCCGGCCTCGAGCTCGCGCTGCATCGACGCGACCTGCTCGCCGGCCGCCGCCTCGACCTGTCCGAGCGAGGCGATCCGTCCCTCGAGCTCGAACCTCTGAGCCGCCTCGGCGTCCGCCGCGTTGCGCGCGCTGCGCAGGGCGGTGTCCAGCTCGGCCACGCGCTCGTCGAGGTCGCCGGCGCGGGCGTTCGCCTCCGCCAGCTCGCGGCGCAGCCTCTGGATCGTGTCCTTGAGCGTGTCGATCTCGCGCTTCGCGCGCGGCTTGTAGCCCTTGCGCGCCTCGGCGAGGCGGTCGTGCATGGCCTTCAGCTCGGCGCGGGCGCCCTCGAGCCGGACGCGGGACTTCTCGAGCTCGCCCTCGATCTTCGCCCGCTCGCGGAGCTCGCGCTCGACGTCCTCGCGCGCCGCCTGGACGCGCCGCTCGGCCTCGGCGGTCTCAGCCGCCCGGGCCGCCGCCTCGGCCTGCGCCGCCGCGAGCTCGTCGCGAGCCTTCGCGAGGTCGCCGCGCGTGTACTCGAGCACGTCCCTCGTCTCGGCGAGCGCCTGGCGCGCGCGGGCACGCAGCTCCCGCTCGTTCTCGGCCGCCTCTAGCGCCCGCTGCTCGGCCGGTGTCATCGCGGACGTGTCCTGAAGGTGACCGGTGAGGTCCGAGTGTCGATGATCCGTCATCCCTTGAAAGTCAGCGTACGGCGTCCATGCCTGCGGGAGCCATCGTAAGCGCGCTACGGCGATGCCGCAAGCCCCGGGAGATTTCTCGCACCCGCTTACAGTTGCGCGCCATGCCCGACGCCGATCCGTTCGCCGAAGCGGCAGCCGCGGGCATCCACCGGCTGGCGATTCCCACCCCGTTCGCGGTCGGCCGGGTCAACGTGTACCTGATCGACGACGACCCGCTGACGCTCGTCGACAGCGGCCCGAACTCGGGGATATCGCTCGACGAGGTGGAGCGCCAGCTGAGGGCGCTCGGCAGGCGGATCGAGGACCTCGAGCTGATCCTGATCACGCACCAGCACATCGACCACATCGGCCTCGTGGAGATCCTGCGCACGCGCTCGAACGCGGAGGTCGCGGCGATCGAGCAGCTCGTCCCGTTCGTCGAGGGATATCGCGAGGCGGCCGCGGCCGACGACGAGTTCGCCACCCAGACAATGCTGCGCAACGGCATCCCGCCGGAGGTCGTGCAGGCGCTGCGCGCGGTGTCGAGCGGCTTCCGCGCCTGGGGCGCGCGGGCGGACGTGACGCGAGTGCTTCGCGACGGCGACGAGCTGACCATGCGCGACCGCCGGCTGCGGGTTGCCTTCCGCCCGGGCCACAGTCCGACCGACACCGTCTTCCACGACGAGGACCGCGGCATCCTGATCGCGGCCGACCACCTGATCGCGCACATCTCGTCGAACCCCCTGATGACACGAACCGTCGAGGGCGGCGATCGCCGCCAGGCGCTGGTGGAGTACCTCGACTCGCTGCACAAGACCCGGGCGATGGACGTAGGGCTCGTGCTGCCCGGCCACGGCGACCCGATCCTCGACCACCGCGCACTGATCGACGCGCGGCTGAAGCTGCACGCCAGGCGCGCCGACAAGATCCACGGCCTGATCGCCGAGGCCGGGCCGATGACCGCCTACGACATCGCGCAGCGCCTGTGGGGCGACATCGCCGTGACGCAGGCCTTCCTCACGCTGTCCGAGGTGATCGGGCACACCGACGTGCTCATGAACGAGGGGCGCGTCCGCGAGGTCGAGGGCGACGGCGTGGTCAGGTTCGAAGCGCTCTAGCCGGCACGCCCGCGACGGTCGCGCCGGGCGGGACGTCGCGCGACACCACGGCGCCGGCGCCGACCAGCGCCCCGGCGCCGATCGTCACGCCGCCGAGCACGACCGCGCCCGACCCGATCGACGCCCCGTCCTCGACCACGATGGGCAGCAGCTCCCAGTCCGACGCACCCTGCGGCTCCCCGGCGGCGGTGAGCACCCGCGGCGACTTGTCGTTGACGAACATCACGCCGTGCCCGACGAAGACACCGTCGCCGATGCTCACCCCGTCGCACACGAACGTGTGGCTCTGGACTTTGCAGTCGGCGCCGATCCGCGCCCCTGCCTGGACCTCGACGAACGTGCCGATGCGCGTGCGGTCGCCGACCTCGCAGCCGTAGAGGTTCGTGAACGAGAACACTGTGACGCCGTCGCCGAAGCGGACGTCCTGGATCAGGCGGTGCGGCGCGTCGTTTGCGGGCTCGGAGGGCACGCGGCCAACGCTACCGGCGGCCGCCCCGGCGCGCCCGGCGCGGTGCTCCGGTTCCGTAACCAGGGCGACTGCGTGAGCTACGTCGCGCCGGCCGGGCGCCGCTCTCCGCACGGGTCTTAGGTCGTCCCCAGCAGCCTGGCGCGCTCCTATCATGGCCGCGCGATGGGTACGGAGACCCCCGCGGCGGTAGCGCCGCCGCCCGAGACCGCGCCCACCGCGCCTGCGAAGCCGCGCATCGAGGCCCGGGTGGCCGCGCTCCTGCTCGGGCTGCTCCCCGGAGGGCTCGTCGTGTACTTCGGCTTCAACGGCGGCGGCTTCTTCCCGGGCACCGTCGCGTTCGCCTGCGTGATCCTGATCCAGCTGCTCATCCTTCGCGTGCTGCTGGCCGACCACCCGTTCGAGGGGGTCAACCGGGGCGTCCTCGTGGTGGGGGGCCCACTTGCGGGGTTCGCGACCTGGGTGCTCCTCTCGGGCCTCTGGTCGGACGCCCACGACCGCGCGCTGATCGAGTTCGACCGTGCGCTGATGTACCTGCTCCTGTTCCTGCTGTTCGCGTTCGTAGCACGGACGCCGAGCCGGATTCCATGGATTGTCCGCGGCCTGGCCGCAGCGATCGTGGTGTGCAGCAGCGTCGGGCTGTTCAGCCGGCTGCGCCCGGACGTCCTGCATACGACCAGCGACGTGGCCGTGAACCGGCTCGCGTACCCACTCACATATTGGAACGCGCTCGGGATCCTCAGCGCGGCCGGCATCCTCCTCTGCCTCGGGCTGGCGAGCAACCGCACCGACCGAGTGCCGGTGCGCGCGCTCGCGAGCGGCGCCGTCCCGATCCTGGCGCTCACGCTCTACTTCACGTTCTCGCGCGGCGCGATCCTCGCGCTGGGGGTGGGCATCGTGGTGTTCGTGCTCGCGTCGCGCTCGCGCGGGCTCGTCGGCACCTTCCTGGCGACGGGACCGGTGACCCTGGTCGCGCTGGTGCTCGCCTATCGCGAGGACGCGCTCGCCTCCAACCACCCGGGCACCGCGGTCGCGATCTCGCAGGGCGACCACATCCTCAAGGTCACGATCGTCTGCGTGCTCTTCGCGATCGCGATTCGGGCCGTGAGCCTCATGACGGTCGACCGGCGGCTGTACGCGATCGACATGACGCCGGAGCGCCGCCGCGCGGGCCGGCTCGTGGCCGGCGGGGCCGCCGCGGTGCTGCTCGTCGTCGCCATCGCGGCGGGCGGACCGGGCTGGGTGAAACGCGAGTACCACGGGTTCGTCCACGCCGCCCCCGCGAACTCGCAGGTCGACCTGCGCGCGCGGCTCACCGACCCGAGCAGCAACGGCCGTATCGAGCACTGGCGGGTGGCCATCGACGAGTTCGACACGGCGCCCCTGCACGGCAGCGGCGCAGGCACCTACGAGTTCGCGTGGCACAGGCTCCGCAACACCACCGCCACCGTCGTGGACGGGCACAGCCTCTACGTGGAGGTCATGAGCGAGCTGGGGATCGTCGGGCTCGTGCTGCTCGTGGCCGCGATCGCCGGCATCCTCGTGGCCCTCGCCCGCCGGATCAGCGGACCCAACCGCGTGCTGTACGCGGCGCTGCTGGCAGCGGGCGTCACCTGGGCGATCCATGCCGGGATCGATTGGGACTGGGAGATGCCGGCCGTCAGCGCGTGGTTCTTCGCGGTCGGCGGCGCGGCGCTGGCGTCGCGGTCGGGCCAGCTGACGCTCACCGCCCCCGCCGCTCAGCGGAGCCGCATCCCGGTGGCCGCCGCCCTGGCCGTTGCCGCGGCCACGCCGGTGCTGATCCTGTTCTCCCAGTCGCGCCTCCAGGACAGCGCCGCGGCCTTCCAGCGCGGAAACTGCGAGAGGGCC
Organism: Thermoleophilaceae bacterium; assembly: GCA_045805345.1. Taxonomy (GTDB): domain Bacteria; phylum Actinomycetota; class Thermoleophilia; order Solirubrobacterales; family Thermoleophilaceae; genus AC-37. The sequence goes on from JBJMLK010000242.1 coordinate 11,333, forward strand.
GCCAAGCGCGCATACGACTCGATCAACATGCTCTCGGTGCGCCCCGAGCCCTACCGCATCATCGGCTACTGCGACATCGAGCGCGGGCGCGGCGAGGCGGCGGTGGCCGCGATGCGCAAGGCCGTGGAGAAGAGCCCGGACAACTGGGAGTCGCACTACGGCCTGGGGATCGCGCTCGCCGCCGCGGGCCGCGATCCGACGGTGGAGATCCAGCGCGCCCGGGCGATGAACCCGCGTGAGTCGTTCGTGAAGTCGGCCTCGATCGGCTTCCGCGACGCCACGCCGGAGGAGCTGCGCAAGGCGGCGCCGGCCCAGCTCCGGATCGCGCTCGACACGCGGCGGCTGACGCTGCGCTGAGTCCGCTCAGCTCTGCGACGGCGTGCTGACGCAGCAGCCGCGGACCTCGAACCGGCCCGTCGGCGTCGCACCCGTGTAGGAGCCGTCGGGACGCACCTTCACCACGAAGCTCCGCACCTGGCCGGACGGGTAGTCGACCGTGCAGCGCCACGGGTTGCGCTGGCCCGTCGCGCTTCCGGCCACGCAGCGGACCGAGGTGGCGGGCCGGCCCGGGCCGTGGGGCGTGGGCTCCGGCGCCTTCGCGACGAGGATCTCGAGCTCCCGCGCGCTCACGATCCGGGGGTGCTGCTGCTCGAAGACGAACGCGGCGTCGCCGCGCGAGGAAACGGTCGCGATCCCGGCCACCACCGCGACCAGTAGAACTGGCCCTAGGAGCAGCAGGGCGCGGCGCGTGCGCCGAGTCGCGTCCACGCCCGCCGAGGGTAGTGGGCTTGCAAGGTGGACGATTGCCTCCATCATGGAGGTGATGCGCACCGAGGACTTCGAGCGCCTCTTCGAGGAGCACGCGCAGCCGCTGCTCAGCTTCCTCGTGTACAGGACCGGCAGCCGGCCGGTCGCCGAGGACGTGCTGGCCGACACGTTCGAGCGCGCCCTGCGCGCGCGCCGGCGCTTCGACCCCCGGAAGGCGAGCGAGAAGACGTGGCTCTACTCGATCGCCCTCAACCTCCTGCGGGACAACGCTCGCCGGGAGGCGGCGGAGACGCGCGCGATCGAGCGAGCGGTGCCCGTGCCGGCCGGCGATCACGCCGCGACCGAGGCGGTGGCCGAGCGGGACAGCCTGGCGCGGGCGATGGCCGGTCTGAGCGAGGAGGAGCGCGAGGCGGTGGCGCTGCGCTACGGCGCCGACCTCACGGTCCCCGAGATCGCGAAGCTGACCCGCGAGAAGCTCACGACCGTCGAGGGGCGCGTCTATCGGGCGCTGCGGAAGCTCCGCCACGAGCTCGATTGAGCGCGCACACAGCGCCGCTAACCTCGACCGCCATGCCCCCTCGCGTCCCCTTCGTGGCGCTCGATCGCCAGCACGCCCCGATCGCGGCCGACCTTCGTGCGGCGTTCGATCGGGTCCTGGGCGCCAGCTCGTTCATCCTCGGCACCGAGGTCGAGGCGTTCGAGGCCGAGTTCGCCGACTACTGCGGCACCGAGCACTGCGTGGGCGTCGCGTCCGGCACGGCGGCGCTCACCCTCGCGTTCCAGGCGGCGGGCATCGGCCCCGGCGACGAGGTGATCGTGCCGGCGCACACGTTCATCGCGTCGGCGCTGGCCGTGCTTCACGCGGGCGCCACGCCGACGTTCTGCGAGGTACACGACGGCACCGGCCTGATCGATGCCGAAGCCGCCGCGAACATGGTGTCGGAGCGCACGGCGGCGATCCTCGCCGTCCACCTCTATGGGCAGGTCGCTGACATGGACGCGCTCGGCCAGGTCGCGGAGCGCCACGGGCTCGCACTGTTCGAGGACGCGGCCCAGGCGCACGGGGCGACGTTCGGGGGCCGCCGGGCGGGGGGATTCGGCACCGCCGCCGCATTCAGCTTTTATCCGAGCAAGAACCTCGGTGCCCTGGGCGATGGCGGGGCCATATGCACTTCCGATCCCGAGCTCGCCGCACGCGCCCGTGCGCTCCGGCATCTCGGGCAGCGGAGGAAGGGCGAGCACGAGCTGACCGGCTGGAACGAGCGGCTCGACGGCCTGCAGGCGGCGCTTCTGCGCGCAAAGCTTCAACACCTCGACGGCTGGAACGCGATGCGCCGCGAGCACGCCGGGCGGCTCGCCGAGGCGCTCGCGCCGACCGGCCTGAGGACGCTCGAGGAGGGACCGGAAAGTCCCTGCATCTTCCACGTCTTCCCGGTGCGGTCCGACGACAGGGACACCCTCGCGCGCCGGCTCGACGAGGCCGGCGTCGACACGGGCGTGCACTACTCGCCCGCCTGTCATCGCCAGCCGCCGTTCGCCGCTTCCGGCGCGAGCGAGTGCCCCGTGGCCGACGCCTGGGCCGCCGAGCAGCTCTCGTTGCCGATGTTCGAGCACCTGACCCCCGCAGAGGTCGATCGGGTGGCCACAGCGTGCGTAGGCGCCTCCCAGGTGCTTGGCGCGTCGCCACAGGCGACGTAAAGGGCTCGTGAAGATCGCCCAGATACGGTTGCCATCCCCCATAGGCGGGGTTACAGTGGAACCCTCCCAAGGGGAGTCAGGCGGGGCGCTCGGACTCTGCGCAAACGCCTGCGGCTTAGGAGATGAGCCGCCAGTAGGTGAATACGGACCATCCTCCTCGATGACGGATCGGAGAAGAGGTTGAACGACATACGTCGATTTGGCAGGGAGCCCGACGACCAGACGGGGCTCAACGGCCGCAACGGACTGAACGGCCATAGCCACCCCATCGCGAACGGCATCGGGAACGGTCACCCCAGGGCGACCAACGTCGCAGTCGTCGGCCTCGGCTACTGGGGTCCCAACCTCCTGCGAGTGCTCTTCGAGCTTCCCGACGTGAAGGTGAAGTACGCGTGCGACCTCGACACGTCGCGGCTGGCGAAGGCGATCCGCCGCTACCCAAGCGTCGAGCCGACCACCGAGTTCGCCAGGGTGCTCGACGACCCGGAGGTCGACGCGGTCTTCATCGCCACGCCGGTCTTCACCCACTTCGCGCTCGCGTCGCACGCGCTCGAGGCCGGCAAGCACGTCTTCGTCGAGAAGCCGCTGGCGGCGTCGAGCGCCGAGGCCGAGGAGTTGCTCGATCTGTCGGACGCGAACGAGCTGTCGCTGATGTGCGGCCACACGTTCATCTACAGCCCGCCGGTCCGCGCGGTGAAGCGCATGATCGACGCGGGCGAGCTCGGCGACATCTACTTCATCTCGTCGAGCCGGGTCAACCTGGGTCTCCACCAGCGCGACGTCAGCGTGATCTGGGACCTCGGCCCGCACGACTTCTCGATCCTCCAGTACTGGCTGGGCGACCTCCCGGAGAGCGTGAGCGCCATCGGCCGCGACTCGGTCGTGAAGGGCATCCCGGACGTCGCGTTCGTCGACCTGGCGTACGGGTCGGGGACGCTCGCGCACGTCGAGATGAGCTGGCTCGCGCCGAGCAAGCTGAGGCGCACGGTGCTGGTCGGCAGCGAGAAGATGGTCGTGTACGACGACACGAGCTCCGAGCCCGTGCGCGTGTTCGACTCGGGCGTCGACTACCACGACCCGGAGAGCTTCGGCGAGTACCAGCTGTCCTACCGGACGGGCGACATCCTGAGCCCCAAGCTCGATACGACCGAGCCGCTGGCGGCCGAGCTCAGCGACTTCGTCCGAAGCATCCGGGATGGCGATCCGGTCAGCGAGAACCGTCGCGTCGCGCGCGACGTCGTGCGGCTCATCGAGGCCGCCGAGGCCTCGCTCGAGGAGCGCGGCGCGCCGATCGCGGTGCCGTCGTCCGTGAGTGTCGGTTCCGCTTCCTGACATGGAGTCCGGGACGTCCAGGCAGCGGGCGACGATCCCGCAGACGCGGCGGCTGCCGCGCCTGCGTGCCGTCCGGCCGGCCGAGCTCGACGACCGGACCGTGCTCACCACCGCCTACGGCCACCGCGACTTCTGGACGAGGCGCGCCCTCGCCGCGGCCGACGTCGTGGCGCTGCTGCTCGCCGTGTTCGTGAGCGAGCTCGCCGGGAACGACAAGCAGATCTTGAGCGACGTGCTCTGGGGTGCGCTGGCCATCCCCCTCTGGGTGATCCTGTTCAAGGTCTACGGCCTGTACGACCGCGACGCGAAGCGCGTCAGCCACGGCACGATCGACGACGTCCCGTGGGTCTTCCATGCCGTGCTGGTCGGCACCCTCCTGCTCTGGCTGCACTTCAGGTTCATCGCGGGCGAGCACCTGATCCTCGTCCAGGCCCTGGCGCTGGCCGCCACCGCCCTCGTGGGCGTGCTCGTGCTGCGCACGGTCGCCCGCCACGTGGTCTCTCGCACGCTCGCCGGCGAGCGCGTGCTGCTCATGGGGGACGGACCGCAGCTCGCGATGCTCGTGCGCAAGATGCGCGGGCACCGTGAGTACGGGCTCGACCCCGTCGGCGTGCTCGCCACCTCGAGCGCGACCGACGCCGGGGGGCTGCCGGTCCTCGGGACGCTGGACGACCTCCCCCACGCCGCGCTCGAGCACCGCATCGAGCGGATCGTGGTGTCACCGGGAGACCTGTCCGAGGACGACCAGCTCGACCTGCTCCACCGATCGCGGCGACTCTCCCTGAAGGTCAGCCTCCTGCCCAAGATGTTCGACGCGCTCGGCCCGTCGGTCGAGATCGACGACGTGGAGGGCGTCACCGTGCTCGGCATGAACCCGCCGGTGCTCTCGCCGTCGTCGCGCTTCATGAAGCGCGCCCTCGACATCGCCGGGTCGACGTTCCTGCTGCTCGTGACCGCGCCGCTCTTCGTCGTGATCGCGCTCGCCGTGAAGCTCGACTCGCGGGGGCCGGTGCTCTTCCGCCAGCGCCGCGTCGGCAGGGACGCCGGTCAGTTCCCGCTGCTCAAGTTCCGCACGATGTGCGAGGACGCCGAGGAGCGCGTCGAGGAGCTTCGGAAGTTCAGCAAGGACCCCCACTGGCTCCACCTCGAGAACGACCCCCGGCTTACGCGGGTGGGCCGAGTCCTCCGCCACCTGAGCCTCGACGAGCTGCCCCAGCTACTGAACGTCCTGCGCGGCGAGATGAGCCTCGTCGGCCCCCGGCCGCTGGTCGAGGCCGAGGATCAGCGCGTGGGCGGCTGGGCGCGCAGCCGGCTCGACCTCACTCCCGGTATCACCGGGTCATGGCAGGTCCTCGGACGGACGAGCATCCCGTTCGAGGAGATGGTGAAGCTCGACTACCTCTACGTCACGAACTGGTCGCTATGGACGGACATCCGGTTGATCATGCGGACGCTCCCGGCCGTAGTCACGCGC
>JBJMLK010000243.1:0-8654 GCA_045805345.1 Thermoleophilaceae bacterium
CGCGAGCTAGCGCGTGACCCGGAACGCCCCGCGCATGTACGGGTGGATCCGGCAGAAGTACGAGTAGAGGCCCGGCGGCAGGTTCTTGGGCGTGGCGGACACCGGATTCGGCGACCCCCCGTCGATCACGTCGTAGCCCAGCGTGCCCGAGTCCCAGCGCCCGTCGGCGAGCGGGTAGTTCGCCACGTAGGGGCCGTTGCACGGCCACGGACACGTCGTGACGGTGTGGCGGATGTTGGCGAACTGATCCGCGTTGAGGAACGTGAGCTGCTCGCCGCGTTTGATCGTGGGCAGCTTGCCGCCGGCGGTGGCGGACGACCTGTCGCCCGGTAGGTACTGGAAGTTCGCGATCGTCACCCGCGTCGTGTGCGTGTAGCGCTTCTCGGCCGGGCGCTTCTCGGGCGTCTCGCACCCCGGCCCGCCGTACTTCACGCCGCAGTAGTCGTCGGTGTGCGAGCCCCACGTCCGGTTGGGCACGCCCATGGTCGGGTCCTTCCACTCCTTCTTCCACTTGCCGATCATGTACGGCTTGCAGCGGCCCTTCGGCTTCTCGGCCTTGTCGATGTAGACGCCCTCGTGGGTCATCACGCGGTACCACGCGTGGTCCTTGTTCTCGTAGGTGCCGCTGATCCGCAGGCGGTCGCCCTTGTGGATCGGCGCGCGCCACGCCGGGTGCGTGACCTCGGTCTGGTAGTCCTCGGACAGCGGCACGTTGTGGTCGATCTCGTTCTCCTTGATCAGGAGCGTGCCGCCGTAGCCGTTGCCGGTGTTCGGGCACGGGTCCTGCTTCGAGCCGTAGTTCTCGAACACCACCTGCTTGCCGCCCGGGTGCACGTGGCCGCCGGCGCCGATGATCGTGCCGTCGGTCTGCGAGGTCCACTCGATCACGTGGCCCGAGTCCTTCGCGTACTCGTACTTCCCGTCGCCCTTCGGCTGGCGCGGCACGTCGTACGTCTGGCCGAACAGCATCCCCGACACGTCGTGGTAGGGCCGGTGGTAGATCTTCTGGAGCTGCTTCGCGCTGCCGTGCGTGAAGGCCACGTGCAGGACGATCCAGACCTCCATCGGCTGGTTGGTCTTGTTGTGCAGCATGTAGATCATGTGCTGCTGCTGGCCGGCCGGGATGTGCTGGCCGTAGACGGCGCCGTGCGGGCCGTTGGCCGCGGAGCGCCGCCGGAAGTCGCCGCGCGTCTCCTCGTCGCCAAGCCCGAACACCCACTCGTGCGTGCCGTAGAGGTAGTTGTCCTCCTTGTTGCCGGGGTCGAGCGCGAACCAGTGCGCGTGGTGGATGTGCGCCTCCTGGTGGCTCGGCTCGGTCATGTCGGCCACGCGGTACATCTGCGGGTCGACGTATTCGAGGAAGCCCTCCTGCATCGGCAGGCCGAGGTCCACGCGGTTCGCGTCCCAGCCCGGCGGGATCGTGTACGGGCCGTAGTAGAGGTTGAGGTGCTCCTTGGTGCCGGGCGGCTTCGGCACGTACTGGTCGCCCTTCTCGCGGCTCACGTGCAGCACCGCGCCGCCCTGGCCCGGGTCGTGGTGGCTCGAGCCCTGCTCCTCGGCCTCCTGGCGCTTGCGCTCCTGGCGCTTGCGGTAGTCCCTGCACGCCCGGGTGTTCCTCTGGCCGGGCTTCTTGCAGCGCCGCTCGAGCTGCTTGTCGCGCTGGTACTGCGACGGCGAGACCTCCGGGTCGTCGTCCCACTGGTTCGCTCCCGAGGTCTCCTCGTCGCCCTTGCGCACCCGGTAGGCCGCGATGTAGCCGGATTCGCCCTCGCTGCCGATCGCCGCGAAGATCGTGCCGCCTGCGATCGACACCCCGCCCCAGCTGGGCGCCCCGAGCGGGATCCGCCCGATCTGCACGCCGGTCCCCGCGTCGTTGGCGTTCAGGAACCCGTTGGTGTCGGTCGAGTAGACGACGCCGTTCGCCACGCTGGTCGCGCTGAACTTGATCGGCCCGCCGCTCGTCGAGACCCAGTCGAGGGTGCCGTCGATGCCGAGCGCCCACTCCTCGCCGCCGAGCGTGTTGGGGCCGTAGACGCGCTTGCCGTCGGTCGCCGTCGAGCCGAGGATGCCGCCGACCTCCGAGCCGAGCCCGATCGACCTGTGCCAGACCGGCTTCATCGTCCTGCGGTCGAAGGCCCAGTAGTCGCCGGACTTCGATCCCTCGCCCACGAGCTTCCGGCCTCCGGGCCCCTTGAACAGGTTGGGCGACGCGCCCATGTCGCTGTCCGGGCCGTTCGCCGCGCCCTCGGTCGCGTTCCACACGTCGCCGGCGGTCGTCTGGTGGTGGCCCAGCATCCTCCCCGTGCGGGCGTCGAGCGCGATGGTCGAGTCAGTGGTCTTCGCCGATGGCGCGTGGTACGCGTTCCCGGTCCCGGCGTAGACGCGACCGAGCTTGCCGTCGACCACAGGCGACGACCACACCGCACCGCCGTCATGCCGCGGCGGCACCGTGTAGGTCTTCCACCTCATGCGGCCGGACTTCGCGTCGAGCGCCACGACGCTTCCGCGCACGTGCACGTTGGGGTCGTTGAGCTCGCCGAACAGCGCCGAGACGCCCATGAAGACCCTGCCCTTCGACACGACCGGGCTCCCGTAGACGTCCGAGTCCTTCTGGACGTCGATCGTGCGATCCCAGAGCTGTCTGCCGTCCGTCAGGCTCAGCGCGACGACGTGCGGGCGGTTCGGCTCCGCGACCGGCACGAACACGCGGCCGCCGGCGATCGCCACCGAGGCGTTGATCGGCTGGCCGATCTCGTGGTGCCACACGAGCTTGCCGGTGCGCGAGTTGAGCGCGACCACGTGGCCGTCGAACGTGCCGGCCACCACCCGCTTGTCCGCCACGGACGGCGTGCCGAGGAAGTCGCCCCAGCCGGAGTGGAAGCTCCACGCCACGCCGATGTTCAGCACCTGGGACGGCGACGGCGCGGCCTTCCCGCCGTCGCGCGTGCCGCCGGCGTCGTTCCCGTAGAACGGCCATGCGCCCTTGCCGGTCGACGCGCGCTTGGCGTGCAGCCAGACGTCGTATGGGTTCGGCGAGGCCGCCGAGCCGGCGTCGGGGCTGCCTGCGCCGCCGCCGGTCCTCGGCGTGCTCGGCGTGGGAGCGGAGCCGGCGGGCGTGACCTGCAGCACCCCCTTCATCCAGGAGTGCAGTGAGCAGTGGAACTGGTACGTGCCGGGGTCGAGCTTCTCGACTCCGCGGACGGGCCCCGACTCGCCCGCGCCGAGCAGGGCGCTCGCGAAGTGGCCGTCGTGGTCGCGGAGATCGTGCTTCGCGATGTTGTCCAGGTTGGTGAAGGTGAGCGTGTCGCCCTTGGCGATCGTGATCGTCGCGGTGGCGTAGTTCATCGCCGCGGCGTACGCGTGCTGCTCGGCCGCGCCCGCGTCGGCCGCGGCGACCAGGAGCGACGCGACCAGCACCACTACGACGATGAAGGAGCGCATGGCGCCCCTGCCGACCCGCAATCCAACCCCCCGCCTCGAACGGTCCCTGCGCGGCGAGTTTCCCCGCCTTAAAGGGAAGGTAAACGCGATCTACGGCGCGACCAGGTAGTAGCTGCCGCCGATCCGCGCCCGCAGACGGAAGCCGTGCGCGCGGAGGACCGCCACGCCGTGCGGGTTGCGCGTGAGCACGGCGCCCACGTGCCAGCGACGGAGCTGACGCAGTGACGGCTCGGTGCCGCCGAGCAGCCGGTAGGCCACCATCAGCTCGTGCCCGCTGTAGCGCTCGAGGCGGCCGTCGACCACGATCGGCGTATGCGGGTGGCGCCACAGCATGTACGAGCCGGTGCCGGTCGGCGCGAGGATGCGGCCGTGTCGTGGCGGGTGCGCAGCCGCGTAGTCGGCCCCGGCGGTCATCAGGTTGGGCTGGGCCGGCGCCGGCGGCGCTCCCACCCACCAAGCCACGAGGCTCGCCGCGGCGAGCGCGCCGGTGGGGAGGGCGAGCCGCCGCGGCACGCGCCAGCGCACGCGCGGGCCAAGCTCGCGGACGAGGTGGAACGCCACCGGTCCGAGCCAGACGGCCTGGCGTGCGGCGGTGAGGGCGAAGAGGGCAAAGCCGACGGCGACCAGCGCGGGTGCGAGCGGCCGCGGCTTCGGATGGGCCAGGTGGAGGAACAGCGCAAACGCGCAGAACGCGACGAGCAGCGCGAGCGCCGCGGGGTGCTGCCAGGTGGGCAGCCACTCGTGGGTCAGCAGAGGCAGCGCCTGGTTCTGACCGATGTCGCGCATGTAGTCGAAGACGCCGGCGCCGAGCGGCGTGGCGAGCAGCGCCACCGCGCCGGCGGCCGTGGCCGCCGCGAGCGGTAGTGCCGGCCGCAGCCGGATTCGCGGGAGCCGCCGGCCGCCGCGCCGCGCCAGCGCCGCCCCGAGCGCCGACAGCCCGGCGAACAGGAGGCCGGCGAGGAACGCGCCGTGCAGGTTGGCCCACAGCGCGAACAGCGGCGGGAGCAGGAACAGCCACGCGCGGCGCCGCCGCGCCGCGTAGACCACGGTCACGACCAGCGCGAACGCGAGGAACGACAGCCCGGCGGCGCGCGGCTGAAGCACGCACACGGCCGATCCCACGAACAGCGCGAAGGCCGCGAGCACCAGCACGAGCCGGCGGCCGCGGCAGCCCCATGCCAGCGGCGCGACCGTCGCGCCCAGCACGAGCGCGTAGGCGAACGACACGAGCTTGAGGCCACCGGCGCGCTGCACCTGGAACAGCAGCCACTCGGACAGCCACTGCTGGTTGTACCAGTGGCCGCCGTGGGCGATCGTCAGGAACGGGTCGTGCGCACCGGCCCCGTGCGCGTCCACGTAGCGGCCGGCGGCGAGCAGCCAGAAGAGGTCGCCGGCGAGCTCACGGTTCGCGTAGAGCAGGACCGCCGTGGCCACCGCGACCAGGCCCAGCACGACGGCGAGCGGTCGCCACAGGCGTTCGGTGCGGACGGGAACCGGCTGCAGCGCTCGCGCCCGCCGGCGGCCGGCGTGCCAGCGCGCGCCGCCGCGCGCCGGGGTGACGGGAACACCGCGTCGCGCCGCCCGTCGCGCGTGCGCCGTGCGGGCCACCGCTAGCCCAGCGCCAATTCGATCGTCGGGTCCACCTGACCGGCGGCGGCGAGGGCCCCCAGGAACGTGCCGAGCAGGAGGTCGCGAAGCTTCAGGCGCGGCACGCCGGGCGCGTCGAGCCAGTCGAGGATCGCGCCGTCCATGCCCCACAGCCACTGGCGCACGGCGAGCGCCAGGACGGCGGTGTCGCCGCCGGCGCTCACGCCCTCCACGATCCGCGCCACCGTCCGCTCGCGCACGTCGTCGATCAGCGACCGGACGTCGGGCGAGCCCGCGCTCTCGAGCAGCCGGCGGTAGCCGTCGGCGTTCTGCTCGATCCACGCGAGGTACGCGTCGAGGCTCGCGGCCAGCTGCTCGGCCGGAGGCAGCGACGGGTCCGGCTGCGTGACCGCCGCGAGCTCGGCGGCGGCGGCAGCAAGCGTGGCCGTGAAGAAGTCGCGCTTGCTCGGAAAGTAGTGGTAGAGCAGGCCCTTCGAGATCCCTGCCTCCCGCGCCAGGTCGCTCATCGAGACCTCGTCGTACGAGCGCTCGGTGAACACGCGGGCTCCGGTCGCGAGCAGCCGACGACGTCGCTCGTCCACGTCGAGGCGCGTGAATGCCGGTGCTCCCACGGGCCCACCGTACCACGATTTCTATGTCTTGTTGACCGACGGTCGATAGGGTGTTACCGTTTGTTGACCAGTGGTCAGCAACGTCTCAGGGAGGAACGCGATGGACTGGAGAGGGGTGACCGGCGAGCACGCGACGCGGCTCGACCGGCTCGACGACGAGGTGCGCGAGCTTCGAGCTCGCGTGGCGCTGCTCGAGGGGTTGCCGTTCGCGCAGCCAAGTGGCGCGCGGGTGCCGCGGGGCGCGAGCGAGCGGCAGCCGCGCGTGCCGCAGGAGCCCCAGCCGCGTGGCGCGCGCGAGCCCCAGCCGCGCGTCCCGCGGGAGCCCGTGCACCGCGGGCCGGACCGGCCCCGCCGCTCCCCCGTGCCCGCGCCCGAGCGCACGGCGCCCGCGCAGCCGCGCCGCGATCTCGAGGAGCTGCTCGGCGGACGCGTGCTCGGCTTCGCCGGGGGCGTGGCCGTGCTGCTCGGCATCGCCTTCCTCGTGGCCATGGCCGTGAACCGCGGCTGGCTCGACGAGCAGGCGCGGGTGGCGCTGGGCTTCGCCGGCTCGGCGCTGCTCCTGGCCGCCGGCGTCTGGCTGCACGAGCGCCGCGGCCACACGCAGGCCTCGCGCGCCGCCGCGGCGGCGGCGATCGCGGGCATGTTCGCCACGCTGGTGGCTGCCACGCGCCTCTACCACCTCCTCGCCCTGCCGGCCTCGCTCGCGATCGCCGTGCTCGCCGGAGTCGTGGCCACGCAGCTCGCGATCCGCTGGCGGTCGAGGACCATCGCCGCCCTCGGGCTCGTGGGCTCGCTGCTCGCGCCGATCCTGGTCGGCGCCGACATGTCCGGGCCGACGGTCGTATTCACCCTCGTCGCCCTTGCCGCGGCGGCCGCGGTCACCGTCTGGCAGCGCTGGGGCGGGCTCGCGCTCGCCTCGTTCGGCGCCGGCTTCCTCGAGATCGGCGCGTGGGTCACCGACGCGGCGTCGCCGGCCGTCCTCGCGCTGGTGCTCGCGTGCGCGTGGACGCTCGGGATCGCGGCCGCGCTGGGCCTGGCCCTGCGCTCCGAGAACGACGACGCCGACCCGTTCGCCCAGGTGCTCCTCGTGACCAACGTGCTGTTCGCGGTCGCGGCCGGCTACCTCGGTCTCGACGAGCTCGGTCACCACACCACGGCGTCCCTGTGGGTCGCCGCGATCGGCGTCGGGCAACTCGGCGCGGGCGTGCTCGCTAGGCGCGCGTCGGCGCTGAGTCGCGACCTGTCGATCCTCTCGTTCGCAGCCGCCGTGGTTGCGGCCGACCTCGCGCTCGCGGCTCTCGCCGACGGCGCTCTGGTCACGATCGGCCTGGCCGCCGGCGCGGTCGTGCTCGCACTGACGGCGCGCCTGAGCGGCGCGGCACGCGGCCGCGAGGCCGCGGCCGCCAGCACGGGCGTGGTGGTTCAGCTCGGCCTGGCCGTGACCCACGTCCTCGCCGTCGACGCACAGCCGGCGACGGTCGCCGCCAGCGGCGCGCCGATCGTGGGGTCGGCCGCCGCGCTGGCGCTGCTGACGATCGCGCTCGGCGCCTGCGCCCGGCTCGTGCCGGCGGAGCGCGGCGCCGGCGTCGCGTTCGACGCGCTCGCCCTCGCCGCGGGCGCGTACCTCACGGCGTACGTCCTCGACGGCAGCGGCCTGGCCGCCGCGCTGGCGCTCGAGGCGATGCTGCTCGTGATCGTCGCCCGCGCCGTCCGGGTGCCGCACGCCGCGATAGGCGCAGCCGCGCTCGTGGCGCTCGCGGCCGGTCACGCGGTCGCGTTCGAGGCGATTCCGCGAGCGCTCGTCTACGGCGTGCCGGACCTCGGCGCCGCGGCGATCGCGCTGGTGGCCATCGCGGCCGCGGCCGGGGTCGCCGCCCGGCTGGCGCCCCCCTCGGCGCGCGAGCTGCGCATCGGGCTCGGCGCGCTGGCCGGCGTCGCGCTCGTGTACCTCGGCTCGGTCGCGATCGTCACCGGCTTTCAGCCGACGGCCGACGCGCTCGGCGCCGACACGGGCCTCCTGTCGGTCCGCCAGCAGGGCCAGCTCGTGCTGAGCGCGTTCTGGAGCATCGCGGGCGTCGCGGCCCTCGTGGCCGGGCTTCGCCGCCACCAGGCGCACGTGCGCTGGGCGGGGTTCGTCCTGCTCGGCCTCGCCACGGCCAAGGTGTTCCTGTTCGACCTGTCCGCGCTCGAGTCGCTCTACCGGGTCGGCTCGTTCGTCGGGCTCGGCCTGCTGCTGCTCGGCGGCGCGTTCGCCTACCAGCGCCTGCGCGGCGTTAACGGCAACGGCGGGGAGGTGCTCGGATGACCCGCGAGCGCCGGCGCGGCATCGCGCTCGCCGTGCTCTCAGTCCCGGTCGCCGGCGGGCTCGTGCTGATGTCCCTGGCGGCGCTCCTGCTGGATGGCATGCGCTGCGACGACTGGTGCTCGTCTCAGCCGATGGACTGGCGGGAGGACGTGCACGCGTGGCAGTACAGCGGCCAGTTCGCGCTCGTCGCGGGCGTGTGGGTGGCGGTGATCGCTGCTGGGCTGCTCGCGGCCCGCGGGCGCGACCGGGCGGCCGCTGTCGTCGTCCTGGCCGCGCTCACGATGGCCGCCGCGTGGCTCGGGATCGTCTTCGGCTGATCAGCCCGGGCTAGCTTTCGCCCGATGACGGGCGAAGACCCATCCGGCGCCTGCGACCTGGCGGTCGTGGGCGCCGGCATAGTCGGCCTGGCGGTGGCGCGCGAGCTGACCGACCGCCATCCGCGGCTGTCGATCCGCGTGCTCGAGAAGGAGGACGATGTCGGCACGCACCAGACGGGCCGCAACAGCGGCGTGATCCACGCCGGGATCTACTACAAGCCCGGCTCGCTGAAGGCGCGCCTATGCGTGGAGGGCGCGCGGCTGCTGTACGAGCACTGCGACCGCCACGGCATCCCCTACGAGCGCTGCGGCAAGCTGATCGTCGCCACGCGCGACGACGAGCTGCCGGCGCTGGAGGAGCTCGAGCGCCGC
>JBJMLK010000244.1:0-19582 GCA_045805345.1 Thermoleophilaceae bacterium
AGCACCGTCGAAGTAGTGGGTGACGATCTCGTAGTTCGAGACCTCGGCGCGCTGAAGCTGCTGGGACTCGTTCGACGGCCGGGGCGACTTGTCGGTCCGCTGCCGGTCGCCGTCGCCCTCGTGGAGCTCCTTCTTGTCGTCGGGCTCGTCGCCCGAATCGTGGGCCTGGCGCTCCTCGGTGGCGGTCTCGTCAGCGGTCATAGCTCTCCCTCTTCCCGGGGACGGATGCTGTCACGCCAGGCCAGGCGCGCGCGCAGGCGCGCCTACCATTGCGCGCTGGCCCCGGGGGCGTGGTGCTAACGGAAACACGCCGGCTTTGCAAGCCGGAGTTGGGGGTTCGATTCCCCCCGCCTCCACTGCTCTACGCCCCGAGGTGAGCCACCGCTCGCCAGATGCGATCATCGGGCGCGTGGCCACGCGTCACGACAAGGGCGAGGCGTTCCGGGCGCTGCACGAGCGCGGCGCGTTCGTGATCCCGAATCCCTGGGACGCCGGCTCGGCCAGGATGTTCGCGGGCCTCGGCTTCAAGGCGCTCGCCACCACGAGCAGCGGCTTCGCCTTCACGCTCGGCCGGCCGGACGGACGCGTGAGCCTCGACGAGGTGGCCGCTCACATCGAGGTGCTCGACGCGGCCACCGACCTGCCCGTGTCCGTCGACCTCGAGAACGGCTACGGCCCGGGGCCCGACGACGCGGCGCGGGCGATCGCCCGTGCTGGCGAGGCGGGCGCCGCCGGCGGCTCTATCGAGGACTGGGATCGCGCCGAGGGCAGGCTGTACGGGCGCGAGGAGGCCGCCGAGCGAATCGCGGCGGCGGCCGAGGCCGCCCGGGCGCACGACTTCACCTTCACGCTCACCGCTCGTGCGGAGAACTTCATCCACGGCAACCCCGACCTCGACGACACGATCGCTCGGCTGCAGGCCTACGAGGAGGCCGGCGCCGACGTGCTCTACGCCCCCGGGCTCAGCGAGGCCGATCAGATCGAGGCGATCTGCGCCGCGGTGTCGAACCCGGTCAACGTGCTCGCGTTCGCGCCGCTCGGCCTGACCGTCGCGGAGATCGCCGCGGCGGGCGCGCGGCGGATCAGCGTCGGCGGCGGGCTGGCCTGGACCGCGGCCAACGCCGCGCTGGAGGCCGCGGAGCGAATCCAGCGCGACGGCGACTTCTCCGGGCTCGGCTCGGCGGCCCGGATCCGCGACTTCCTCAGCTGAACCTGGCGGCCGCCCTCCCGCGCTCGCTCCCAGTCTCACGTTCTCGACGACCTCCCCGTTGACCGTGTATGGACCGACACGACCTGACCTTCCCCTCCGGCGTGGATCGGTGCGCGGCGTGGCTCTACCCCGCCGTCGACGCCGGCGGTCCCGCGCCTGTGGTGGTGATGGCTCATGGCTTGTCGGGCACCCGCCGCGACCGCCTCGGCCCGTTCGCCGAGCGCTTCGCGCCGGCCGGGATGGCCGCGCTCGTGTTCGACCACCGCGGCTTCGGCGACAGCACCGGCGAGCCGGACCTCTTTCATCCCCGGCTGCAGCTCCAGGACTGGCGCGCGGCCATCGCGTTCGCCCGCTCGCTGCCGGAGGCCGACGTCGAGCGCGTCGCCACTTTCGGGTCGTCGATGGGCGGCGGGAACGCGCTGGCCGCGGCGGCCGGGGACCCCGGGATTGCGGCCGCCGTCAGCCAGGTCCCGTTCCTCGACGCGAGGCAGGCACATCGGCCCCCGGCTCGTGTCGCCGCGCGAATGGCCGCCGCGGCCGCCCGTGGCCGGCACCTGCCCGCGGTCGGCGGGCCACACGAGGCGGCGTTCATCAACGCCCCGGACGCGGATGCCGGTTGGAGGCACGTGGTCGCGACCGGCGAGGCCTCGCGCTGGCGGAACCGGGTCTCGTCCGGCTGGCTCCTCGGCGCGCCGTACCGTCCGGCGCGCCACGCGGCACGGCTGCACTGCCCTTGGCTCGTGTGCGTGGGCGAGGGCGATCGGGTGGCCCGGCCCGGGCCCGCGATCGCGGCGGCACGCCGCGCCCCGCGGGGCGAGCTACGAACCTATCCGGGAGTCGATCACTTCGACATCTACGACGGCCCGGAGCACGAGGCGGTCGTGGGCGACGAGGTCGACTTCTTGCGCCGCCACCTGCTCACGGCCTAGCCGAGGTAGCCGGTGTAGTCGGGGTACGAGATCTCCTCGTCCCCGCAGTGGTGGTGACCCGGCACGCCGAAGCCGTCGCGGGCGAAGCTAGTCCCTTGACCGCCACCACCATTTGCCTTTAGTGTGACTCAAGCCAAATGACCGCCACCGCCGCCCCACGCAAGCGCAGCTACCGAATGGTCGCGCGCGCCGACGCCGTCGCCGCCACGCGCGAGCGGATCCTCGCCGCCGCCTGGCGCCGGTTCGCCGACGTGCGCTACGAGGACGTGCGCATCGCCGACGTCGCGGCCGACGCCGGGGTGAGCGCCCAGACCGTTCACTCGCGGTTCGGGACCAAGGACCGCCTCTTCGTCGCTGCCTGGCGCTGGACGTTCGGTCCCGAGAGCGCGCGGCGCGACAGCGCGCCCGCAGGGGACGTCCGCGCCGCGGTGCGGGTGCTGTACGACTCCTACGAGCTCCACGGCGACGCCAGCCTGCGACTGCTGGCCGAGGAGGACCGGATCCCCGCCATCCGCGACATGACGGACGCCGGCCGTGCCTGGCACCGCGCGTGGGTGGAGCGCACGTTCGCGCCGCTGCTCGGCCGCTCGCGCGGTCAGGCCCGCGAGCGCCGCGTGCTCAAGCTCGTGGTGGCGACCGACATCCTCATCTGGAAGCTGCTTCGCCGCGAGATGCGGCTCGACCGAGCGGAAGCGGAGCGGATCGTGATCGACATGGTGAACGGAGCCCGCTGATGGCCCGGATCCTGGCGTACACCTCCGCGACGCCCGGTCACGTGTTCCCGATCGTCGGCTCGCTCCTCGAGCTCAGCGCGCGCGGGCACGACGTTCACGTGCGCACGCAGCAGGCGGACGTCGAGCGTCTCGCCGCGCTCGGGCTGAGCGCAGCCGCCGTCGACCCGCGCATCGAGGAGATCGAGTTCGACGACTGGCGCGCGAAGAACCAGGTGGAGAACATGCGCCGCATGGTGGAGCTCTACGAGCGGTATGCGAAGCTCGAGCTCCCGGACGTCCAGCGAGCGATCGGCGAGGTGCGCCCCGACGCCGTGATGATGGACATCCAGTGCGAGGGCGGGCTCTACGCCACGGAGGCGTCGGGGCTGCCGTGGGCGATCTACTGCCCGTACCCGCCGCCGCTGCGGTCGGTCGACGCCCCGCCCCACGGGATGGGCATGCGCCCCCCGCGCGGGCGTCTGGCCCGGCTGCGGAACGGCCTCATCATGCGGTACGGCGACCGCCGGTTCGCGCCGCACGTCGCCGTGCGCAACGAGATGCGTGCGGGCCTCGGCCTCCCGCCGCTCCGGGCCTACGACGACCAGTGGTGCAAGGCCGGGCGCTTTCTCGCGCTCACGGCCGAGCCCTACGAGTACCCGCGCCGCGACTGGCACCCGTCCGTCCGGCTGGTCGGTCCAGGCGCGTGGGACCCGCCGGCGGAGCCCCCGCGCTGGCTCGAGGAGGAGACGCGCCCGGTGGTGCTGGTGTCGGCGTCGACCGCGTTCCAGGACGACGCGCGGCTGATCGCGGTCGCTCTCGAGGGCCTGGCGGACGAGCCGGTGTCGGTGGTGGCCACGACGGCCGCCAACGACCCGGCGCAGTTCACCGCGCCCGCGAACGCCCGCGTCGAGGCCTTCGTCCCCCATGGTCCGGTTATGGCGCGATCCGCATGCGTCGTGACCCACGGCGGCATGGGCACGACTCAGAAGGCGCTGGCGGCAGGCGTGCCCGTGTGCGTCGTGCCTTTCTGCCGCGACCAGTTCGACGTCGCGCGGCGCGTGGAGGCCGCGGCCGCGGGCGTCAGGCTGCACCACAAGCGACTCACCCCGAAGCGCCTCAAAGCGGCCGTGCACGAGGCGATCGCGATGCGGCCCGGAGCCGAGCGCGTGGCCCGCGCGTTCGCGGCGGCGGGCGGCTCGCGCGCCGCGGCCGACGAGGTGGAGCAGCTGCTGCCGGTGGCGGTGGCCGGCCGGGCCGCCTAGCGTGCGAACGAGGTGCTGCGCGACGAGAAGCGGCCGCGGCGACGCGGGCCGCGGCCCATGCGCTCGAGCGCGTCGAACTCCTCGAGCGAGCGCCCGGCGCCGACCGCCACGCACGTGAGCGGCGACTCTGCCACGAACACCGGCAGCGACGTCTCGTCCGAGATCAGCGAGTCGAAGCCGCGCAGCAGCGCGCCGCCGCCCGCCATCACGATCCCGCGATCGGCGATGTCGGCGGCAAGCTCCGGCGGCGTGCGCTCGAGCGTGGACTTGACGGTCTCGACGATCGCGTGCAGCGGCTCGGCGCAGGCGTCGCGCACCTCGGTGCTGGTCAGCCGCACGTTCTTCGGCAGCCCGGACACCAGGTCGCGGCCGCGCACCTCGCCCTCCAGCTCCTGCTCGAGCGCGATCGCCGAGCCGATCTCCAGCTTGATGTCCTCCGCCGTCTGCTGGCCGATCGCCATCGTGTGCGAGCGCTTCATGTGGTTGGTGACCGCGTCGTCGAAGTCGTAGCCGCCGATCCGCAGCGACTCGGAGACGACGATCCCGCCCAGCGCGAGCACGGCGACCTCGCTCGTGCCGCCCCCGATGTCGACGATCATGCTCCCGCTCGGCTCGGCGATCGGAAGCTCGGCCCCGATCGCGGCCGCCACGGGCTCCTCGATCAGGTTCACCTGCCCGGCGCCGGCCGCGATGCACGCCTCCTCGACCGCCCGCTTCTCGACGTCGGTCACGCCGGACGGCACGCACATGACCACGCGTGCGCGCGTGAAGCGCCGCGTGTGCACGCGGCCGATGAAGTAGTGGAGCATCCGCTCCGTGACCTCGAAGTCGGCGATCACGCCGTGCCTCAGCGGCCGGATCGCCGAGATCGTGGCGGGCGTGCGGCCGATCATCCGGCGCGCCTCGTCGCCGACCGCGTGCACCTCGCCCGTGTCGGTGTCGATCGCGACGACCGACGGCTCGGACACCGCGATTCCCCGTCCGCGCTCGTAGACCAGAGTGTTTGCGGTACCCAGGTCGATCGCCAGATCGCGACCGCTGCCCCCGCCGTTGAATCGCGCCATCAGCGCAGCATAGGTCCCTTGACGACTACAGAGTGGGATCTGCCAGACACGGTGCAGCGCCGCAGACGTCGATCACGCGCCCGCCCGGGCTCAGGAAGACCGACTTCTGCTCCCGCGCCGCGGGCTGCCTGCGCGGGTACTCGTGCGGGTCCTGGTAGTCCTTCGACGGCGGCACGTTCTCGTTCGGGGGCGGTGGAGTCCCGACCTTCTTGCCGTCGACGGTGCGCGGCGGCCCGATGTCCCACTCGACGATCGCCGAGCCGTCGAACGGGAAGGCGCCGATCGCGGGCACCCCGAAGATCGGATTGCCCTTGTCGAGGTCGCGCCCCGGCGCGGCGTACGGGAACCGCGCCCGCGCGCCGATCGTGCGCGCCTCGGTCTCAGCCGTGATCTGCGCCACCTGGTGGTCGCCGATGCCGCCGTGCAGCAGCACGTGGTGCGGCGGCGTGTTGGGCAGCGGGTCGCTTGTCATGTGCAGCGCGTAGCCGTCGGCCTCCGCGCGGTCCCA
The DNA here is from genome assembly GCA_045805345.1 of Thermoleophilaceae bacterium. GTDB lineage: Bacteria > Actinomycetota > Thermoleophilia > Solirubrobacterales > Thermoleophilaceae > AC-37. Next base: position 5,687 of record JBJMLK010000244.1, read on the forward strand.
CAGCTGCTGCATCAGCGACAGGATCAGCGGCCGCTGCAGCTGGTTGGGATACGACTGGTAGAGCACGTACGAGTACTCGGGCAGGTCGGGGTTCGACGGGTCGGGCGACTTGCCGGTGCCGAAGTCGGTGCTGCGCTGAAGCAGGGTGCTGTAGTTCATCCCCGGCACCCCGAGCGCGCCGCGGTTGCCGTCCACGAACAGCGCCATCAGCGACCCGCCGATGATCCCGCCCTGGCTGTTGCCGTCGTAGTAGGCCTGGGTCGTGTCGATGATCGGCTTGCCGCCGGCGCGCTGGAACGCCGGGTTCGAGTTGAAGCCCTGCGGGTGGACCATCAGCCGCGCGAGGTAGAGGAAGTTGAGCATCCCCTGCTGCACGCGGTCGGCGAGCTTCGGGAAGTTCGACAGGTCGTGCTCGATGCCGACCACGGTCTGGTAGTCGCAGTTGGGCAGGTTCGGCCCGGTGCCGTTCGCGAACTTGCCGAACAGGTCCTCCACCTCGCCCTGGATGTCGTCGGGGCCGCCGGGGATGTCGGGCAGGTCCGAGCAGGCCATCCCGATCCAGTCGGTGGCGCAGTACACGAAGTTGTGGTCGTGGGTCATGTCGCGGGCCTGTCCCTGGCCGACCTCGTCGCGAGACCCGAGCAGGCCGTGGCCGTACAGCGACGGCCGCGCGCCGCCCTCGGCGACCGCCACCGGCGGCACGATGCACCGGTACCTCGCGGTCATCGTGTTGCCCGGGATCCGCACCGGCGTGCCCGTGGTCGCGCCAGGCGGGTACGCGAACTCGGAGCCCGACGGGCAGCCGGGAGCGTCCAGGTAGCACGGCACCTGGTAGGTGCCGTCGACGGTGTAGGCGGTGCGCGGATCCGTGGACGGCGTGACGTGCGCGGTGAACTGCGGCGCGCTGCCGGCCACCTTCAGGTCCGCCAGGTTGGTGTCGCCGAGCTGCTTGAACGCGTCGTCGCGGATGTGAAGCATCCGCTCGCTCAGGTTGCGCTCGCTCGCCACCGTGAAGTCCCAGGCGCGGTAGAGGTCCTCGCGTCCGATGCCCGCCTCCGCGAGCGTTCTGAACAGCGACTCGAAGTGCGCACGCCGCTTCTCCACGGCGTCACTCTTCGTCGGGTTGCCGTCGCGGTACACGCGGAAGCCGGTGCTGGGCTGGAGGGTCTTGCCGGTCGCGTCCTTCAGGTCGCGCAGGGCCACGATGAAGCGATGGCCCTCGGCGAGGTTCTTGCCCGGCCGGATCAGCAGGTTCACGTCCTTCGGGTCGCTCGGGTTGGCGTCCAGCTCGGCCCACACCAGCTGCCGCTCGAGCGTCTGGGTGTCGATCACCACCACGGGCTGGTCGGCCCGGAAGGCCTGTGCCATGTCGTCGATCGGCACGATCCCGCTCTTCGCGAACGCCGCCTTCGTCTCGAGGCCCGGCACCTTGGTCACGATCAGCGAGCCCGGGCTGAACCCGTCGTTGCGGTTGAACGGGCTGGGGTCGATCGGCTTGTTCTCCACGTTGCGCGGCATCGACAGCAGGTTCATGTCCACGCGCCGCTTGGTCGCGGTGGTCGGGTCGGCCGTGGTGAAGTGGTCGTTCGGCCACGGGAAGAGGCAGTCGGCGCCGTCGATCCAGTCGCAGCGGTCGGGGTTCGAGGGCGTGTAGTCGACTGCCGGCGGCTTGTTACCGCCGGAGCCGCCTCCGTCCCCCGTGCCCGGTCCCTCGCCCGGGCCGCCGCCCGGCGGCTTCTTGCCGCAGCGCTTCGGGTCGCGCTTCAGCCAGCCGCCCACGCGCAGGCGCCGTCCGGGCCTACCGCCGCGCCGCTTGATGCGCGCGGCGGTGACCACGACCTTCCCGCGCTTGCAGCTCGCGATCGTTCGCCGCCCGGCCTTCGTGAGCCGCATCTTGATCTTGCGCGCGTGGCGCTTGCCGACCCTCACCTCGCGCACGCGCGTCGCCACGAGCGGCGCCTTCTTGCCGCGCACTCGGAAGCCTCCGAAGGCGCGCACAAGCGACCCGTGCCGCCGCGCGCGCACGCGCACGGCGATCCGCCCGGTCTTCAGGATCGTGCGCTGGCTCTTCGAGACCAGCCGCAGCTCGAGCCCGGGCTTCCTCGCACCCGCGGCAGGGGCCGTCAGCGCGAGCGCGGTGATGGCGATCGCAACAAGGGCCCCCAGCCTCCAACTCGCCCGCGACATTCACGTAACAGCGTAATGACACCTCCTCGGCGGGGAGCCGCTACGGTGCGGCGCGGTGACGGACCTCCGCGATCCTCAGCAGGCCGAGGCGCTGGCGTACGAGGCGCCCGACGAGTACCTGCGGCGACGCGAGTTCCTGCAGCGGACGGCGGTCACCGCCGGGCTCGCGACGGGCCTGGCCACCGTGCTGAATCCGGACACGCTGGTGGCCGAGGCCGCGCGCACGCAGCGCCGCAAGCCGCTGCCGAGCCCGCGCAACATGCCGATCGACACGTTTGTCGTGCTGATGATGGAGAACCGCTCGTTCGACCACTACCTCGGCTGGATGCCGAATGCCGACGGACGCCAGGCCGGGCTCAAGTACAAGGACAAGCAGGGCAAGGCGCACAGCACGCACCGCCTGGCGCCGGACTTCCAGGGCTGCGCGTACTCCGACCCCGACCACAGCTTCGACGGCGGTCGCGAGGAGCTCAACAACGGGAAGATGGACGGCTTCCGCCGCGCCGGCGACAACGACGACTTCGCGATCGGCTACTACGACGAGAAGGACATCCCGTTCCTGCCGGCCGCCGCGAAGGCGTTCACCACCTACGACCGCTTCTTCTGCTCGATCCTCGCGTCGACGTTCCCCAACCGCGAGTACATGCACGCGGCGCAGTCGTACGGGAAGGTGGACAACAACATTCCCTCGGCGGGGTTCAAGGACCAGGGCTTCCCCGACTCGACGATCTTCGCGAAGCTGAAGAAGAAGGGCATCGACGGTCGCTACTACTACGTCGACGAGCCCGTCTCGGCGCTGTGGGGCGCACGGGGCCTCGCGCGCTCGAACCACGTGGAGGAGTACTACGCGCGCTGCGCGAGCGGCACGCTGGCGCCGCTGTCGTTCGTCGACCCGTCGTTCGCCAACGAGGGCGGCGGCACCTCGGGTGACGAGCACCCGCACGGCGACATCCGCGCCGGCCAGGCGTACATGTCCGACGTCGTGCACGCCTTCATGGAGTCGCCGCAGTGGAAGCGCGGCGTGATCTTCGTGGTGTACGACGAGTGGGGCGGGTTCTTCGACCACGTGCGGCCGCCGCGCGTGCCCGACATCCGCTCGGATCCGAACATCAACAAGGACTTCGGCCAGATGGGCTTCAGGATCCCGGCGGTCGCGATCTCGCCGTACGTGAAGCGCGGCCACGTGAACCACGGCGTGTTCGGCTTCGAGTCGATCCTCAAGATGATCGAGTACCGCTTCGGCGTCGGCCCGCTCACGCGCCGCGACGCATACGCGCACAACATCGCGCGCTCGTTCGACTTCCAGTCGAAGCCGCGGCTGGGGCTGCCGAGCCTGCCGGACCCGCCGACCGTCGCGGGCGCACCGTGCGCGCTGCCGCGCAACGCCGACTACTCGGCACGCGCGAAGCCGCACGACATGACGATCCTGCGCACGTCCGGCTACCTCGAGCGCCTCGGCGTGGAGCCGAGCAAGGCCACGGCCTCGGCGCAGTTCCGCGAGCCGACGAAGATCGAGGCGCTGCTGCGCTCGAGCGCGTGAGGCGAGTCGCGGCGGTCGCAGTCGTCGCGACGCTGGCGCTGGCCGGCGCGGCGGGCGCGATCAGCCGCAGCGGGACCGCCGCCCCGGACCACCTCGTAGGCACCAACGGGCCGGACCACCTGTCGGGCAAAGGCGGCAACGACACGGTCGAGGGACTCGGTGGCGACGACGGGCTGAACGGTGGCGGAGGGCGCGACCTGCTCAAGGGCGACACGGGCGACGACGACATGAGCGGCGGGCGGGCTACCGACCGCCTGCTCGGCGGGAGTGGCGACGATCGGCTCTTCGGCCAAGGGGGCGCGGACGACCTGCGTGGCCAGTCCGGCGCGGACCGGATCTTCGGCAACGACGGTAAGGACGTGCTCAGCGGCGGCGACGGGGACGACGTCCTGAAGGGCCGTGCGGGCGGCGACGACCTGTCGGGCGGTGACGGCGAGGACGTGCTCTACGGAGGCGCCGGAGCGGACAAACTCACCGGCGGTCCGGACGAGGACACGCTGCGTGGGGGTCCCGGCAACGACACGTTCAATGCCCGCGACGGCTCGCAGGACCTGATCGACTGCGGCGACGGCAGCGACACCGTGTTCGTGGACCGGCAGGAGGACGGCGTCTTCAACTGCGAGCACGTGCACTTCCCGAAGGGGTGAACCGTAGGGTGCTGCCTGCTGCGCTGCTGTCGGCGGCCGTCGTCGTCGCCGCCTGCGCGGCATCGGAGCGGGGCCAGAGCTCGGCGCTCTCGCGCGCCGCGCGGCCGTCGGACGATCGCGGCCGGCTCGTCGGCGCGATCGTCTTCTCGGGCGGGCCGGCGCCTGGTGTGAGCGATCGCCGCCAGGGTGGTCGCGTGCGCGTGCTGCATCACGGCCGAGTGGTGGCTGCGGCGCAGGTGCAGGAGGGGCACGGCTTCGCGTTCCGCCTGAGGCCGCGTCACTACCAGCTCGTGACGAAGAGCGGCGACGCGCAATGCCCGAAGAAGGGTGTTCGGGTCCGCCGCGGGGCAGTGACGCGCGTTCGGGTGACGTGCGACGTCAGGTAGCCCCGCGCCGCTGCCGATAGGAGACCGGATGAAGCGCGGAGCCATCATGCTCACCGGTCTCGCCACCGTCGCAATGATTGCCGCGGTCGCGCTCCTCTCGGGTGGCGCCGCGCGCGACCACCATCGCCGGCACGCCGTCCGCTACCACGTGGTCGCGACCAGCCACGCGTGGACCGTGGGTCGGTCGCACCGGATGCGGCCGCACGAGCGCTAGCCGGGGCCGCCGCCGCCGAGGCGCGACTCGCGCCGCAGCGTCCTGAAGCCGGCGTCGAGCAGCTGCACCGACTGGCCGCCGATGTCCGGCGAGTTGAGGAGCACCACACCGAGCGTGTGACCGTCGCGGCGCACGACGGCGATGAAGCAGTGGCCCGCCTCGTCGGTCGTGCCCGTCTTGAGGCCGATGGTGCCCCTGTAGCCCATCCGAAGAAGCGGGTTGGTGTTGTAGAGCGTGAGGTGCTTGCCCTGGATGAAGGGGAAGTACGGAGTCGCCATTCGCCGGCGCACGACCTCGGCGATCCGCGGCTCGCGCATGACGATTCGCGTGAGCGCCGCGAGATCCGCGGGGCACGAGCGGTTGCCCGGCTGGAGCCCGTACGCGGACACGAAGTGCGTGCAGCTCAGCTTGAGCTGCCGTGCCTTGCGGTTCATGAGCCGGGCGAACTTGCGATCCGATCCCGCCATTCGGTCGGCGAGCGCCGTAGCGGCGTCATTGCCCGACGGCAACATCGCGCCGACGAGCAGCGTCCGAACCGTCACGCGCTTGCCGCGCGGCAGCACCCCGACCATCGAACCCGTGAAGCGTACCGCCTCCTTACGGATCTTCGAGGTGGCGTCCGGCGGAAGCCGCCGGACGGCCAGGAGCGCGGTCATGATCTTGGTGACGCTGGCGATCGGCCGTACGCGCATCGGCTTGAGGCGCCAGAGCACGCGGCCGGTGTCGACGTCGAACATGATCGCCGCCGCCGGGTTGGGCCGGAGATGAGCACGCACCGCGTTGGGGCCGCTGAGCGCGATGCCCGGCGGCGGCTTACGCGGCAGCGGTCCGCGGGCGTGGCCCTTGGCCTTCGGCGGCGCGCTCGGCTCGAGCGACGCCGCGCGGTCGCCGGTTCGAACCGCCCCGTCGTCGCCGCCGGTCACGAACGCAAGCGCGGCGGCGCCTCCTCCGGCCACGATTGCCACGGACACCAGCGCGAGCACCCAGCGCCGCGGTCGGCGCCGGCGCTTGGCCCCACCCTGGAGCACGCTGCCCTTAGTCATCGCCGGGCGCGTTGAGCGCGCCTAGGACGCCGACACCGATGAGCGCCAGGACGATCAGCGAGAGCACGACCAGCACGTCGATGCCGTGCTCGATCGCGACGCGGATGGTGAGGAACGCGAGCAGCGCGATGATGAAGAGCGCGCCCGCGAGCGCGGCGGTTCGTCCCATCAGTAGACGGGCAGCCTCGGTTCCACGTAGTCCTGCTTCACGTGGCGAGCGAACAGCTTGATCGTCGCAAGGCCGAACAGGAAGCCGCCGATGTGCGCGAAGTGGGCTACCCCGCCCGACGCGCCACCACTCGCCTGCCCCGATGCGAGCAGCTCGAGAACGAACCAGCTTCCGAGCACGAGGAGCGCCGGCAGCTCGATCACGGTCACGAAGAACACGATGAAGATCAACGTGACCACCCGCGCGCGCGGATACAGGAGCGCGTAGCCGCCGAGAACGCCGGCGATGGCTCCACTAGCCCCGAGGTTCGGCACCATCGAGCTCGGGTCGGTGACCGTTTGGAGAAGCGTGGCCGCGAGCCCGCCGAGCAGGTAGAAGGCCACGAACTTCACCCTGCCCATCGAGTCCTCGACGTTGTTCCCGAAGATCCACAGGAACAGCATGTTGCCCGCGATGTGCAGCAGGCCGCCGTGCATGAACATCGCGAACAGGATCGTCAGCCAGACGCCGGGCTGACCGGGATCGCTGCCGGACGGGCATTGGACGGTCGAACCTACTAGGGCGCACTCCTTGCCCATGTGCGTGAACTCCCATGGGATGTAGGCGTATTGAACGGTGCTCGAGTCGCTGATCGCGAAGCCGTTGCCGTTCCAGTGCGCGTGCTGAAAGAAGAAGAAGACCACGACGTTGATCACGATCAGCGCGACCGTGACCACCGGGAACTGGCGCGTCGGGATGTTGTCCCGGAGCGGAAGCAAGCGGGGAAGGCTACGTCACGCGGGGCGCTTGGCTGCCCGCTCGAGCGTCTGCTCGGCGTGGTAGCTCGACCGCACCAGCGGACCCGCGGCCACCGACTCGAACCCCATCGCGTACGCCTCGCGCTCCAGCTCGGCGAACTCGTCGGGGTGCCAGTAGCGCACGACCGGGAGGTGGTCGCGAGTCGGTCGCAGGTACTGGCCGACGGTGAGGACCTGCACCTCGTGCTCGCGCAGCACCGCGAACGTATCGAGCAGCTCGTCCTTCGTCTCGCCCAGGCCGGTCATGACGCCCGACTTGGTCACCACCTCGTCCCCGCCCATCTCCTTCGCGTTCAGCAGCACGCGGCACGAGCGGCGGAAGCTCGAGCCGCGGCGCGCGAGCGGGTAGAGGCGCGGCACCGTCTCGACGTTGTGGTTGAACACGTCGGGCCGCTCGGCGATTACACGGGCGAGCGGCATTTCCTCGCCGCGGAAGTCGGGCGTGAGCACCTCGACCTTGCAGCCCGGAGCGAAGCGGCGGATCGAGCGGATCACGCCCACGAAGGCGGTCGACCCCAGGTCGGGTAGGTCGTCGCGGTCGACGCTCGTGATCACGGCGTGGCGCAGGCCCATGCGCTTGACCGACTGGGCCACGCGCAGCGGCTCGAGCGCGTCCGGCGGGCCCGGCTTGCCCGTCTTCACGTTGCAGAACCCGCAGCGGCGCGTGCAGGTGTCGCCGAGGATCATGAAGGTGGCCGTGCCGCGTTCCCAGCACTCGCCGATGTTCGGGCAGGCGGCCTCCTCGCAGACCGTGTTGAGCGCCTCCCCGTCGATCATTCCCTTCAGCTCGAGGAAGCGCGGCCCGCCCGGCGCCCTGACCTTGAACCACGGCGGCTTGCGCTCGCGGTAGGGGCGGACCTCGCCCATGTCGAGCACGCGCGCGCCGCCGGGGTTCGAGCGGGAGCGGGTGCTCACGCTGGCGCTCCCGCCGCGACGGCCGGCAGCGAGGGGTCGCCCACTGCCGCCAGCAGCCGCTCGGGCGTGACGATCCGCTGGCGCAGCCCGAACGCCTCGGCCATCCGGTACGCGACTCGCTTGCGGAAGCAAGACATCGCGCCCGTGCGCGCGGTCTCGACGTAGAGCGAGGTCATGCGCACGCCGTCGATCCCGCACGGCACGATCCACTCGAACGGCTGGAGGTCGCAGTCGACGTTGACCGCGAAGCCGTGCATCGTCACGCCGCGGGAGACGTGCACGCCGATCGAGCCGATCTTGCGCTCGCCGACCCAGATGCCCGTCAGCCCGTCGCGCACGGTCGCCTCGACGCCCTCCTCGGCCAGCGCGGCGATCACCGCGCGCTCGAGCGTCCGCAGGTAGGCGATCACGTCGCCGATGCCCATGATCGGATAGCCGACGAGCTGTCCCGGCCCGTGGTAGGTCACGCGGCCGCCGCGCGTGGTGTCGGCCACGTCGATCCCCTGTGAGCGGTACCAGTCGTCGCCCATCGGCAGATCGGCGCGCTCGGTGCGGCGGCCCCTCGTGTAGACCGGGTCGTGCTCGAGCAGCAGCAGCGTGTCGGGGATCTCGCCCGCCTGGCGCGCCTCGCGCACCTGGTTCTGAAGGCCCACGCCGGCGGCGTAGGGCAGCCGTCCGACGTTGGCGACCCAGAGCTCAGCCATCCCGGTCAAGGCTACTCCGCGTTTGAAAAGCGATCCGGCGGTGCATACCCCCAATGATGAGGGCTGCGGGGGTCGCGATTCTGGCTGCGCTCGTGTTCGCGAGCGGCGCGGAGGCTGCGCCGGCTCCGGTGATCAAGGTCCTCTCCTCGCGCGCCGACCTCGTGTCGGCGGGCGACGCGCTCGTGGCGGTGAAGCTCCCGGCGGGCGCGAAGGCGAACCACGTGACCGTGACGGTCGGGAAGCGCGACGTGACGAGCTCGTTCGCGGTCCGCCCGGACGGGCGCTTCGAGGGGCTCGTGCAGGGCCTGCGGATCGGGCGGAACACGCTGACCGCCCGGATCGCCGGTGGCCGCGCCGCGCGCATCGTGCTGACGAACCACGGGAACGGCGGCCCGCTCTTCTCCGGTCCCCAGGTCCAGCCGTGGGTCTGCCAGGACACGGCGAAGGACAAGAAGTGCAACGAGCCGCCGAAGGTAGAGCTCTTCTACAAGTCGTCGGTCGACGGGCAGTTCCACGACTATCAGCCGAAGGGGAGCCCGCCGGCGGACATGGCGACGACCAAGACCGACCAGGGCAAGACGGTGCCGTACATCGTCCGGCGCGAGACCGGCTACCAGGACCGCGACCAGTACTCGTTCGCGGCCCTCGTGGAGCCGCCGAACTCAGAGCTGCGGCCGTGGTCGTCGGGGCAGCACTGGAACCACAAGCTGCTGATCACGCACGGCGCGAGCTGCGGCATCGAGCGCCAAAGCGGCACCGCGCCCGACGTGATGGCGGACGACGCGCTGTCGCGCGGGTTCGCCGTGCTCTCCACGGCGCTCGACAACGCCGGTCACAACTGCAACATCGTCACCCAGGCCGAGTCGCTCGTTATGGCGAAGGAGCGGCTCGTGGAGGAGTACGGGCCGATTCGCTACACGATCGCGCGCGGCTGCTCGGGCGGCTCGCTCACCCAGCAGCAGGTGGCGAACGCGTACCCCGGCATCTACCAGGGGCTCACGCCGCAGTGCAGCTTCCCGGACTCGTGGTCGACGGGTCAGCAGCTCTCCGCCTACCACCTCACGCGGCTCTACCTCGAGCATCCCGAGAAGTGGGCGCCCGGCATCGCATGGACGCCGGACCAGATCGCGGAGGTCGAGGGCCACCCGAACCACGCCAACGTGATCATCTTCGACACGGTCTACTGGACCGACCTGGGCGTGCCGGACGACGGCTGTGTTGGTGTCGATCCCGACGCCACGTATAACCCGGACAGCAACCCCGGTGGCGTCCGCTGCGACCTGGCCGACTACATGATCAACGTGTTCGGCCACCGCAAGCCGAGCGTGTGGGGCCCGCAGGAGAAGAAGATCGGGCACGGGTTCGCCGGCCTGCCGCTCGACGACGTGGGCGTGCAGTTTGGGCTGCGCGCGCTGCGGCAGGGGCGGATCACGCCGGCCCAGTTCGTGGACCTGAACGAGAAGATCGGCGGCGTCACCGTCGACATCCGACCCACGAAGAAGCGCTTCGTGGCGAACGAGCCCGCGTTGAGCAACGCCTACCGCAGCGGCGCGATCAACGAGACGAACAACCTGAAGGACGTGCCGATCATCGATCTGCGCGGTCCTGACCCGGGCGCGTTCCACGACGCGTACCGCACCTGGACGATCCGCGCCCGGCTCGAGAAGCAGGAGCACCACTTCCCGCTGAACCACGTGATCTGGTTCGGGCACGCGCCGCTCATCGGCGACGCGAACTACGCGACCGACGCGTTCCTCGCGGTCGACCGCTGGCTCGCCCGGGTCGAGAAGGACAAGCGCCACGTCTCGCGCGAGCGCAAGGTTGCGGAGGACCGGCCGGGCGACATCAAGGACCGCTGCTCGCAGATCCCGGGGGTGGAGCAGGTGACGCTCGGCGAAGTCGGCAAGGTCTGCCAGCAGGAGACGGTGCAGACGCGCTTCGCCACCCCGGCGATGGTCGCGGGCGAGGGCGTGCGCACGGACACGAACAAGTGCCGTCTCAAGCCCCTCCTGCGCACCGATTACTACCCCACCGAGTTCAGCAACGACGAGTGGCAGCGGCTGAAGAAGGTCTTCCCGACGGGCGTGTGCAACTGGTCGCGTTCGGGCGTCGACCAGCGTGGCGCGATCCCGTGGCTGACGTATCAGGACGACGCCGCGGGCAAGCACGTGGTGTACGGCGGCAAGCCGCTGGGCGCGGCGCCGCGGTCGAAGGCGCTGAAGTAGCGGCGAGGCGGGCCGGCCCGCCCGCTGGTCCTAATCTCGTCCCATGGGGACGGTGGACCGGTTCTGGACGCGGCGGCTGCGCTGGCGGCTCCTGGGTGCGTGGCGCTGGCCGGCGTTCGCGTTCTTCACGCTGCTCGACGCCCTGCTCCTCCACGAGCTCGGCACCGGCGTGCGGTTCAACTGGGCCGTCTCGCTGATCCTCGCGTCGTTCGCCAACATCGCGCTGCTGGCGGCCGCCGACGCGCTCGCGCGGCTCGCGGCGCGTAACCGCGCGGCGCAGGGCGTGGAGGACCCGCACCTGGAGGTCACGATCGACCGCGGCGGGATCGCGCTGCTGGCGGTTGGCGCGGTCGGGCTCGCGGCCTCCGGCCTGGCCACCCACCACCTGATCGTGTCGGAGACCAACGCCACGACCGCCAACGCGAGGGCGGTGGAGACGTGGGTCAACCGCGACGGCTCCGCCGAGTACCGCCGCAACCTAGAGACGGCGAACACGGAGAAGCTGGCAGACGGCTACTTCAGGACGTGCGTAGCCGACGACGCGCGCGAGCGCTTCCTGTGCCTGTTCGTGGACACGAAGAAGAAGCCGCCGGAGGTGGTGCGCGACCCGAGCACCGAGCCGAACCCGCCGCAGCGGCGGGGTGGGCCCTAGCTCCCCGCACGGCGGTACGCATCCAGCCGACGCCGGGTTTCCCTCAAGCGCTCATGGAGCGGCACGATGATGATGGGCTCATTCCGAGGGAGGCCCTCCCATCGGCGCGGCTCATTACGGATGAGGTGAGCCTCCAGCGTCGACGGGGCGACCACGACCTCGATCTCACCGAGTGGAAGGTCGACGTGGTCGCGGATCTGCTCCCAAGCAGCCCGGGCCACGCGGGGCGAGAGGCGACGCGTGAGCTCGTCGAGTGCAGCCGCGCGGATCAGGTCCGATTCCCCGTAGTCGGGCCCCGCGGGCAGTAGGTCCTGATCGATCCAGCGTCGATGCTTGGTCCGCTGGATCTCCGCGAGCGCGCATAAGCGTCCACGCGTTAAAGTCTTATTGTTCGATCGAGCGACCATAGTTCTGACCAATTATTCCTTGAAATGATCACATTATCGCCGTACCTTCGAGAGATGCACGCAGCTCGGCATCCGGAGCCGGTTGGACCGGTGGATGGTCCCGACCCTTCGATCGATGAGTTGATCGAAGAGGATGCGGACGAGAAGCTTGGGCGAGGTACAAGCGCTATTGCGGCCGCCGCCGGTGGTGCTGCCCTGGGCGCGACCGCAGGTCCGGAAGGCGCGCTCGTAGGCCTCGTGCTAGGTGCGCTCGCTGGTGCTCCGGCGGCATTACGCCGCGGGCGCGACTCCCGTAGAGCCCGGCGCTAAGGCATCTGCATGAACGGGTGGCTCGGCGCGGGCCTGATACTGGGCGTAATTCTAGTGGTCTGGTATCTCATTCTGGTCGCGAAGCACAAGCGTCAAGCGGATGTGCTCAAGGCGCTCCGGCTTTTTCTCGCCGCGGTGCTGGTGCAGGCGGGGGTCAAGCTCGCCTACCTGATCGTCACCACGAGCGAGGCCCGTCTCGAGCCTTTTCATGGCGAGGACCGGTTTTACATCGCCATCGGTGCCGGGGTGATGATCTGGTTGGCGTGTGCTGACTGCTACCGCGAGCTGAGCTCCGTGCCACTCCCGCCGAAGGGCGCGGACGCGGCTGGGTGCTCGCCCGGTGGCGGCTAGCTCCCCGCCAGCGACTCCGCGTCGATCGGCTCGAAGCCGCGCTCGCGCATCCCTCGCTCGATGTGCTCAATCGCGGTTTCGATCACGAACACGCGCGCGTACTTCTTCGACTCCGCCGGCACGAGGATCCACGGGCCGTGCTCGGTGTCGGTGCGGTCGAGCATGTCCTCGACGGCCTCCTCGTACTGGGGTCGCTTCTCGCGGTTGCGCCAGTCCTCGTCGGTCAGCTTCCAGGCCTTGAGCGGGTCGTCGCGGCGGCGCTCGAACCGCTTGAGCTGCTCCTCCGGCGAGATGTGGAGCCAGAACTTCATGATGATCATGCCCTCGCCCACCAGCGTGCGCTCGAGGCCGACGATCTCGTCGTAGGCGCGCCGCCACTGCTCCTCGGTGGCAAACCCCTCGACCCGCTCGACCAGCACGCGGCCGTACCAGGTGCGATCCAGCACGGCCACGCCACCCCAGCCGGGCAGTGCCGGCCCGAAGCGCCAGAAGAAGTGGTGGCGCTTCTCGTCGTGCGTCGGCGCGGAGAACGCGGCCACGCGCACGTGCCGGTGGTCGAGCTCGGCCGTCAGCCGCTTGATCGCGCCGCCCTTGCCCGACGCGTCCCAGCCCTCGAACAGCATGCACACCGGTGGCCCGAGGCGCCCGTCGCCGATCAGCCCGCCCAGCTGCAGCCGCAGGGCGCTCAGCCGCTCCTGCGCGGCCGCCAGCCGCTCGTCCTGCTCCTTGCGGGAGAGCTTCAGGCTGAGATCGACCTGATCGAGGCGACCCACGCCACGAAGGCTAACCTGCCGCCCCTTGCCCGTGTCAGTACGCCGCTCGCTCCTCGCGGCCCTAGCGGCCGCCCTCGTGATCGCCCCGGCCGCCGCGGCCAAGCCGCGCGACCCGGTACGCCAGCTCGCGCGGACGATCGCACGCCAGGTGGCGGCCCCGTGGCCGGACCGGCAGTACCGCAACGGCAGGTTCGTGGACGAGGTGGGCGGGCGCTCGGCGTATGGCGAGGCGGTCCTTGGCTACGCGCTGATCGACGCCGGGCTGCGCGACGACAGGCGCCCCTGGGTCCGCACCGGGCTGCGGGCGCTCCGCTACGCGGTCACGCACAAGTCCGAGACGAGCGTCTTCCAGAACATGGTGGTCGGGCTGGCGTACCGGCTCGGCGAGCGGCGGCTGCGACACGACGACGACTGGCGCGCGATCCGGCCGGCCGTCGAGGACTTCATGCGCCGGCAGGAGCTCCAGCACCTCGACCCCTCCAACCCGGCGTTCGGCAACCACCTGCTGGTGGAGGCGATCGAGGTGCTCACCTACGTCGGCAGCGGCGTCACGTCGGGCGACCCGGACACGATCGTC
>JBJMLK010000245.1:0-3184 GCA_045805345.1 Thermoleophilaceae bacterium
ACCTCGCGGACGAGCTGGGCGCCCTGGTTCTGGAAGACGTCCTCGACCTCGATCTCACGCGCGATCGTGACGCCGTCGTTGGTGATGGTGGGCGCGCCGAACTTCTTGTCGAGGACGACGTAGCGTCCCTTCGGGCCAAGGGTCACCTTGACCGCGTTGGCGACCGCGTCGACGCCCGCCTCGAGTGCCGCGCGCGCCTCCTGGTCGTACTTGAGCTCCTTGTGAGCCATGTTCTCGTGTTCCTCCGTCTGTTCAGATGCAGAAGTGTTGGCTGGAAGGCCTTGGTCAGGCGACCTTCGCGAGCACGTCCGACTCGCGCAGGACCAGCAGGTCCTCGCCGTCGATCGAGATCTCGGTGCCGCCGTACTTCGAGTAGAGGACCTCGTCGCCCTCGGACACGTCGATGGGCGTGCGCTTGCCCGTCTCCTCGCTGACCTTCCCGTCGCCCACAGCGAGCACCTTGCCGCGCTGTGGCTTCTCCTTGGCCGTGTCGGGAAGCACGATGCCGCTGGCAGTCGTCTCCTCCTCCTCGACCGCCTTGACGATCAGCCGATCGCCCAGGGGCTTGAGCTTCATTCGCAGAAACCTCCGTGGAATCCGTCGTTGGAAAACCGCTTTGGCACTCTAGCACCGAGAGTGCCAAGAAGCCGCCCGGATCCCTGTCCGGAGGCTAGTTCTGCGTCGGACCGCCCGGGAGGAGCCGGTCGGCGATCTCCTCCTTGCGCTCCACGATCGCCGAGAAGCGGACCACGGTGACCGTGTCGTCCTGCTCGACGGCCCGGCCGTAGATCTGCTCGAGGAAGTGGACGGTCTCCTCCAGCCGGCGGAACTCGGGGTTGTCGTGCTCGACGTCGCGCGGCGAGAGCTCGCTCACCTTCTTGACCTCGACCGCGTCGATCACGGCCTCGAAGATCTTCTCGCGCGGCGAGTGCTGGAAGCCGACCGTGATCAGCACCACCTCGCCCTTGTGGTACTTCTTGCTCTTGTCGCCGAGGCGGATCGTCGCCGTCTTGCGACCGCGCTTGAGCTGGTCGACGAAGACCGGCGAGTAGAAGTTCAGGACGTACACCGCGCGCGCAGACTACCTGTCCGGGCTCAGGCTGGACAGGGCGGCCTCCGCCATCTGCTTCTCGCCGCGGTAGGCGAGCAGCCGCGGGGCGTCCTCGAGCGGCACCCATTCGGCCGAGTCGACCTCGTGGTCGTGGTCGGCCACGCTCCCCGAGACGTAGCGGAAGAGGAAGAACGCGACGATCTTCATCACGCGGTCGCCGTCGCGGCTGTACCAGTACTTCACGTCGCCGAGCTTCTCCACCAGCTCACCGGTCACGCCGGCCTCCTCGCGCACCTCGCGGCGGGCGGCCTCCGGCGCGCTCTCGCCGGGATCGATGTGGCCCTTCGGCAGGGCGAGCACCGTGCCGCCCTTCACGCGCACGGCGGCCACGTAGTCGCGCCCGCGCATCCGCCGGACGCACACGCCTCCGGCGGAGAACTCGCGGATCATGCCGGGTCCCCCTCGTCCTCCACGAGCGGCACGAAGCGCACCGGCACCACCGCCTCGGCCGCTCCGTCGCGGAAGCGCATCAGCTCCTCGCCGCGCTCGCCGCGCACCGGGCAGACGAGCGCGGCGCCCGGCGCGAGCTGGCCGAACAGCACGCGCGGCGGGGCGCCGCTCGCCGCCGCGGTCACCGAGATCCCGTCGAACTGCGCGCGGTCGGGGGCCCCGGACGAGCCGTCGCCCACGCGCACCTCCACGTTCGCGTAGCCGAGCTCGCCCAGCGTCGCCCGGGCCCGCTCGGCCAGCTCGTCGTGGCGCTCGACCGTCACGACCTCGCGGCAGCAGCGCGCCAGCACCGCCGCTCCGTAGCCCGACCCGGTCCCGACCTCGAGCACCCGCTCGTGGCCGCGCAGCTCGAGCAGCGAGGTCATGCAGGCCACGATCCACGGCTGCGACATCGTCTGGCCCTCGCCGATCGCCACCGCGCCGTCGCGGTAGGCGTCGCGCCGGCGCCCGGGCGGCAGGAAGCGCTCCCGCGGCACCTCGGCCATCGCCGCCAGCACGCGTTCGTCCACGATCCCGCGGCGGCGCAGCTGGCGCTCGACCATGCGGGCGCGGCGGGCCGAATAGCGGTCGCCGTCGCCCTCAGTAGATGTAGTTGTTGAGCGCGGCGGGCTCATGCACGAGGATCTTGCCGCGCCCGGTGGTGATCACGCCGGCTCGCTCGAGCTTGGCGAGGAAGCGGCTCGCGCTCTCGCGCGAGGATCCCGACAGCTGCGCGATCTGGGCCTGCGTGGCGCGGATCAGCACCTCGCGCGGCGCGCCCTCGGCGGAGTCCGCCGACAGCGCCTCGACCTGCCCGAGCAGCGCACTCGCCACCCGCCCCTCGACGGTCTGGAACGTCTGGCGCGCGAGGCGCTCGTTGGCGGCGCGGATGCGGTTGGCGAGCCCCTCGAGCATCGCCACGGCGATGTCCGGGTGGGCCAGCATCGTCCGGCGCAGGTCACCGGCGAGAAGCGCCACGCCGCTGGTCGGCTCGACGGCCTCGACCGTCGCCGAGCGCGTCTCGCCGCCGAACATCGCCAGCTCGCCGAAGACCTCGGCCTGACGGAGCTCCGCCAGCGTGATCTGGCGGCCGTCGGAGTGGCGTCGCGTGACCCGCACGGACCCCTCGCGGATCACGTAGCACGTGTCGCCGGCGTCGCCCTCGCGGAAGACCGCCTCGCCCGGAAGCCAGCTCCGCGGCACCGCCACGCGCGCGAGCTCCTCCAGGTCGCGCTCCGACAGCCCCGCGAACAGCGCGACCCGGCCGAGCAGCCTGACGATGTCGTCGCCCGCTGGCATGGGGGCATCATGCCAGGGCGGGCTTGCCCTGGCGCTCCCGGAGCGGTACCTTGGAGGCGGCTTAAAGACGTCGGAGCAAGGAGGCTCGATGGCTAGGAAGCTCGGTATGCGCACGTTCGCGCTGTCGGCGCTCTTGGGAAGCGCCGCCGTGGTGGTCGAGATGATCCACCGCACCCTCAACCTGAGCTGGTGAAGCAGGGCTAGCTCAGTACGGCTTCGCGGCGGCGGCGGCGCATAACGCCCGTCGCCGCCCACGCGAGGCCGCCGAGCAGGACGAAGGGCAGCACCGCGGCCAGCACGCGAAGCGTGACCGCGAGGGTGTTCACCAGCGCGCGCAGCGAGCCG
>JBJMLK010000246.1:0-8749 GCA_045805345.1 Thermoleophilaceae bacterium
CTCGTAGCCGTCGGCCGGCCAGAAGCGGGAGCTGTCGGGCGTGAGGACCTCGTCGCCGACCACGATCCGTCCGGAGCGGTCGCGGCCGAACTCGAACTTCGTGTCGGCGAGGATGATCCCGCGCTCGCGCGCGTGGTCGGCGGCGAACGAGTAGAGCTCGATCGACAGCCGGCGCAGCTCCTCGAGCGCCTCGCGGTCGCCGAGGATCTCGGCGGCGCGGTCGAAGTCCACGTTCTCGTCGTGGTCGCCGATGTCGGCCTTGGTGGCGGGCGTGAAGATCGGCTCCGGGAGGCGGTCCGACTCCCGCAGTCCGCCGGGCAGCTCGATCCCGCAGACGGCACCCGAGCGCTGGTAGTCCTTCCAGCCCGAGCCCGTGATGTAGCCGCGCACGACGCACTCGACCGGGAACATCTCGAGCCGCTCGACGAGCATCGCCCGGCCGCGCACCTGCTCGGGCACGCCGTCCGTGTACGAGACCACGTGGTTCGGGACGATGTGCCCGGTCCGGTCGAACCAGAAGGCGGAGATCCCCGTGAGCACCGAGCCCTTGCCGGGGATCGGCGTGGGGTGGATCACGTCGTAGGTCGAGATCCGGTCCGAGGCGACCATCAGCAGCCGGTCTCCCTCGTCGTAGATCTCGCGGACCTTGCCCGAAGCGAGCAGCTGGTGGCCCTCGAGCGTGGCGGCGTCACTCATGGTTTTCAGGCTAACAACCGAGGCGGCGGTCGCCAGGGGGACCAGAGAGCGCAGATCCCGCAAACAGCGGGGTGTAACGCGAGTACCCCGGCGGCGGACCGTGCCGGCGTGGCGCTCCGCCTGCTCCGCATCGCCGCCGGCATCGTCTTCGTGGTCTTCGGAGTCGGCAAGTTCACCCAGCACTCGACCGAGGTCGACTCCTTTCGCGAGTACGGGCTGCCCTCACCTGACGCGTTCGTCTACGCGGTCGGCGTGCTCGAGGTGACCGGCGGGCTGTTGCTTATCGCGGGCGTCCTGCTGTGGCCGGCCGCGCTGGCGCTCGCCGGCGACATGATGGGCGCGATCGCGCTCTCCGGCGTCGGGGAGGGCGAGGCGATCAGCCTGACGCTGGCGCCGGCGCTGCTGGCGGTGATGGTGGCGCTGCTCGTGCGCGAGCGCCCGCGAGGGCATCGAGCCGGCCGACGATCTCCTCGGCGTGCCTGACGAAGGCGCCCGGGTCGAAGATCGCGTCGAGGTCGAGCTCGGGAGCGGCCTCCGCCAGCAGCTCGCGGAACGGCGTGCCGGTGTCCCAGGCACGCTGCGCCGCCTCCTGGACGATGCGGTAGGCCTCGTCGCGCGAGCGGTCGCGCTCGACCAGCGCGAGCAGTGCGCGCTGCGAATACAGGGCGCCGTGCGTCGCGTCCAGGTTCGCCTGCATCCGGTCGGTGCGGACGGTCATGCCGCGCACCACGCGGATCGCCAGGTGGTGCGCGTAGTCGAGCAGGATGGTCGCGTCGGGCAGCGCCACGCGCTCGGCCGAGGAGTGCGAGATGTCGCGCTCGTGCCACAGCGCCACGTTCTCGACGCCGGCCTGCGAGTAGCCGCGCAGCAGCCGTGCGATACCGCAGATCCGCTCCGACACGATCGGGTTGCGCTTGTGCGGCATCGCCGACGACCCCTTCTGCCCGGCGCGGAACGGCTCCTCCACCTCGCGCACCTCGGTGCGCTGGAGGTGCCGGATCTCGGTGGCCAGACGCTCGAGACCGGCGCCCGCGAGCGCGATCGCCTGCAGCAGCTCGGCGTGGCGGTCGCGGGCCACCACCTGCGTGGAGACGTCCTCGGGACGAAGGCCCAGGCGATCGAGCACGCGCCGCTCGAAGTCGGGCGAGGTGGCGGCGTAGGTGCCGACCGCGCCCGAGATGGCGCCGACGCCCGCCTGCTCGAACGCGCGCTCGAGCCGCTCGGCGTTGCGGTGCGCCTCGAAGGCGAACCCGGCGAGCTTGACGCCGAAGGTCGTGGGCTCCGCGTGCACGCCGTGGGTGCGGCCGACGCAGAGCGTGTCGCGGTGCTCGCGGGCACGGTCGGCGAGCGCGCTCACCAGCTCCCGCTCGCCCGCGAGGACCAGCTCGCCCGCGGCGCGGATCTGGAGCGCCAGCGCGGTGTCGAGCACGTCCGAGCTCGTGAGCCCGAAGTGGATCCAGCGGCCGGGCGGACCGGCCGACTCGGCCAGGACGTCGACGAACGCCGCCATGTCGTGATCGGTGACCTTCTCGCGTTCGTTGACGGCCTCGACGGTGAACGTGGCCGACCGGATCGCGTCGAGGTCCGACGCCGTCGGACCCTCCATCTCCTCGCATGCGGCGACCTCGACCCGGCGCCACGCCTCCATGCGCGCCTGGTCAGTCCAGACGGCCCCGATCTCGGGACGCGTGTAGCGCGCGATCACGCCGTTGACGATACCGCCGCGGTCCCCGGTCGCGGCCTATCGCGCGACCGCAAACAGCGGCTTTTGAGGGTGGCCCGACCGCCGATTTATCACTTGAGCCGCCTATCACCGGCTCAAGTGAACAATCAACCCTCAACCGGGTCTGACCCCCAACCCTCAACCGGGTCTGACCCCGTCGAGGGTTGGGTGCTAGCCGATGATCCGCGCCGCCAGCACGGCGGCGTTCCTCGGGTTGTCGACCCCCACGCAGGCCACCGGCACGCCCGGCGGCATCTGCGCGATCGCCAGCAGCGCGTCCAGGCCGCCGGCCACCGAGGTCCCGCTGGTCAGCGGCACGCCGATCACCGGCAGGTCGGTGTGCGCCGCCACGACGCCGGGCAGCGCGGCCGCCAGGCCGGCGCCCGCGATGATCACCCGCAGTCCGCGCATCCGCGCGTTCTTCGCGTAGTCCGCGACCGTGTCGGGGTCCCGGTGCGCGCTCATGACGCGGATCTCGTTGCGGATCCCGCGCTCGTCGAGCTCCTTCGCGGCCTTCTCCATCGTCGCCATGTCGCTCTTCGAGCCCATGACGATCCCCACCAGCGGCGCGTCGACGTCCAGCTCGGCGAACTGCTCCTCCACCTCGGTCTCCGTCATCGGCGCTGCGGCGCCGCGCTGCGGACCTTCGCTCATCCCTCTCCCCTCTCCACGGCACGGGCCGCGATGTCGCGTCGAAGTTGCTTTCCGTCGAAGGCGATCAGGTCGGCCGCGGCGTAGGCGCTCGCCCGCGCGGCGCTGGGCGTCTCGCCCATGCCCGTCACGTTCAGTACCCGCCCGCCCGCGGTCACAAGCTCGCCGTCCTGCTCCGCTGTGCCCGCGTGCAGGAGCTCGGTGTGGATCGAGTCGATCGAGCGCAGGCCGCTGATCACCTCGCCCTTCGAGGACGACGCCGGATACCCGCGCGAGGCGAGCACGACCGTGACCGCCCACTGCGACGACCACTCGATCTCGACGCCCTCGAGGCCGCCCGGCCGGGTGCTCCGCTCGAGCAGGTCGAGCAGGTCGGACCGCAGCCGCGGCAGGATCGCCTGCGTCTCGGGGTCGCCGAAGCGGCAGTTGTACTCGAGCACCTTGGGGCCGCCGGCGGTCATCATCAGGCCGGCGTAGAGGACGCCGTGGTACGGCGTGCCCCGCCTGCGCATCTCGTCGACCACCGGCTGGTGCACGGCCAGCGCCAGCGCCCGCGCATGGTCGCGATCGATTCCCGGGACGGGCGAGTACGACCCCATCCCGCCCGTGTTGGGGCCCTGGTCGTCGTCGAAGATCCGCTTGTAGTCCTGGGCGGGCGCCATCGGCACGGCACGCTCGCCGTCGCACAGGGCCAGCAGCGACAGCTCCTCGCCTTCGAGGAACTCCTCGAGCACGACCTCGGTCTCGCCGAACCGCCGCTCGCCGAAGAACGCGTCGACCGCCTCGCGCGCCTCCGCCTCGGACTGGCAGATGATCACGCCCTTCCCCGCCGCGAGCACGTCGGCCTTGAGGACCGCGGGATAGGACGCGCACGGCAGCTGCGCCTCCGCCTCCTCGCGGCTCTTCAGCACCATGTAGGAAGCGGTCGGCACGCCCACGTCGCGCATCAGCTGCTTCGCGTAGGCCTTCGAGCCCTCGATGCGGGCAGCCGGAGCGGTGGGGCCGAAGGCCGCGATCCCGGCCTCCGCGAGCGCGTCGACGACACCGGCGACGAGCGGCGCCTCGGGGCCTACCACCACGAGGTCGATTCCCTCGTCGCGTGCGGTCCGGACCACTCCGTCCACGTCGTCGGCCTGCACCGGCAGGCACGGGATCTTGTCGCGCGCGATGCCCACGTTGCCGGGCGCGGCCAGCACCTCCGGCCGCTGCGGACTGCGCAGGAGCGCGCGCACGATCGCGTGCTCGCGACCGCCGCCGCCGAGGACGAGGACTCGCTTCACGGGCTACAGCGCCGCTATGAACTCGTCGATCGGGATCGCTGCCAGCGACTCGTAGCGCGCCGTGCCGCGCGACCCGAGCTCGAGCGACACGCGGGCCATCGTCTTCTCGTCGGGCGCCTCGACGACGTTCACGAAGTCGAACTGGCCGAGAACCGCCCACTGCGCCTTGACGGTCGCGCCCAGCTGCTCGACCTCCTTGTTCACCTCGTTGATCCGCGCCGGGTTGTTCTTCAGCGTTTGGACGCCCTCGGGGGTCAATGTCGTGAGCATCACGTAGAGCGGCAAGGCGGCTACCTCCGGGTCCGGGGAATGCAGGTCGGGTTCTCGCACACTTGGGCGGGCAAGGCAAGCAGATGGCCGGAACGTGCGTCAGTCGTCAACGCCGCTCGCCGCGTACGCCGCCTGCAGGGCCGATCCACCCGCCAGCGCGAGCACCGCGGCTCGCGACGACGGCGGAATCCGGTTGCCCGCCGCGAGCCCGCACGCGAAGTCGAGCGCGTCGGTGAGCGAGATCGCCTCGAGCCAGCCCCGCGCCGGCACGCCGCGCCGCATGGCGATGAGCGCGCCGAGGCCCATCGTGAGGTCCCGAGCGCCGATCGCCTGCGTGAGCAGCTTGACCGCGGGCCTGTCGGCGTCGCGCCCGATCCACACGCGCCCGGTCAGGCCGGGCATCTTGATGAACGCGATGCCGAACGCGATACGAGCGCCCGCCACGTTCAGCGCCATCCGCTTGGGGTTCACGCGCGGGAACGTAGCCAATTTCGCGCGGGGCCGCGCGTCGGCCATCCGCGAGCGTGTGGCGCCCGGCGGGAACGCGCGGCGGCGGCGCGATCTCGACGGATCCAGGCCTAACCCGCGAAGCCCGCGCGACCCTTGCGCCAGACCCCGAAGACCGGGCTCGTCCAGCCGCCACCCGACCCGCTCGGTGCCCGGCCCAGCTTCCGCCCACCGTAGACGACGCGGTGACCCGCGGCGTCCCTCTGGTAGGTCAGCCACGGGATCGTTCCGCGCTGCGACACTCCGGAGCGCGACCAGTTGCACACGCCGTTCGGGAAGACCTTCTTGAGCCGCGCCCACTCGGCATCGGTGAAGTCGAGCGGGTAGTAGTCGGTCCGCAGCAGCCGCTTGAGCCGACACCTGTTCGTGTCAGTCCTGATCCCCTCGCCGGCGACCATCGCGGGTGTCGCGTAGCGGGTCTGCACCTGCTCGTTCCTGCACACCGCGCCGAGGCCCGGCACGTCCACCTGCTCGACCCCTGGGACGTTCGAGCAGCGGTCCTGGACGTCGGCCGGCCGGTCCCCCTGCACCTTCCGCGCGAGCGACACGTGGCGCTTGTCGCGCTCGACCGCGGTGAGCCAACGGTCCTCGGCCTTGAGCCCCTCCGTCGTGTAGTCGGGGGTGCCGATCAACGGGACCGGGCCGAACCAGATCACGTGGTTGCGCGGGAAGTGGTGCTCCTGCTTCTCGAGCCGAGCGCGGATCGTCCAGCTCCGGTAGGCGTCGTGGAACGCGCCCGGGTCAGGGCCGCGCAGGTCGATGATCGCGACGCTCGTGAGGTTGTTGGTCTCGTTGACCGCGCCGCTGCGGTAGACCCGGCGCACCGCGGGCTGGGACGCCTGGCTGCGCTTGCGCGTGTAGTTCAGGTCGATGTCGGCGCCGCCGATCTTGTCGTTCAAGTCGACGAACTGCGCGGGGGTGATCGTCCCCTCGCGCAGCGCCCGAAGCCCGAACTGGACGCCCACGTCGCCGATCGGGAGGCCGGCAAACCCGCGGCCGAGCTTCCTCTCGTTCGCCGACCACAGGCTCTTCGGCCGTGGCCCGAAGACGTTGATCATGTAATCGGCGAGCGTGCAGCGCACGCCACCCGGGCGGGTCTTTGCGTCGTACTGCTCGGACTCCTTGACACCCGAG
Organism: Thermoleophilaceae bacterium; assembly: GCA_045805345.1. Classification (GTDB taxonomy): domain Bacteria; phylum Actinomycetota; class Thermoleophilia; order Solirubrobacterales; family Thermoleophilaceae; genus AC-37. Next base: position 6,262 of record JBJMLK010000246.1, read on the forward strand.
CAGCCGCTGCTCACGCCGGTGCCGTTGACCGGCCCCGACGGGTTGGCGAGTCCGTTCCAGTAGTTGGTGTCGAAGATGATCGCGTTGCCGTGGTTGGGATGGCCCTCCACCGCAGCGATCTGGTTCGGCGTCCAGGCGATCCCCGCCCCCCACTTGAGCGGGTTCTCGAAGTAACCGCGCGTGAAGTGGTAGGCGGCGAGCTGCTGGCCGGTCGACCAGCCGTCGGGGAACGAGCACTGCGGCAGGATCCCCTGGTAGATGCCGGGGTAGGCGTTGGCCACCTGCTGCTGGACCAGCGAGCCGCCCGAGCAGCCGGTGCCGATCGTGTAGCGCAGGGTGCCGTAGCGCTCGACCAGGTGCTCCTTGGCCATGATGAGCGACTCGGCCTCGGTCGTGAGGCTGCAGTTGTGGCCGGCGTTGTCGAGTGCCGTCGACATCACCGCGAAGCCCTGGCTCAAGGCGTAGGTCGGGCTGTCGCCGGCCACGGTGTCTCTGGTCACGCTCGGCGCCTCGCCGCTCTCGTGGTTGATCGCGCAGCTCGAGCCGTGGGTGATCAGGAGCTTGTGGTTGAACTGCCGCTGCGGGGCCCACGCCTGCCACGGCTTGCCGGGCTGGAACAGCGTCGCGATCTGGTACTGGTCGCGGTCCTGATAGCCGGTCTCGACGCGGATGACGAACGGGACGGTCGCGCCCGTCTGCGTCTTGGTCGTGGCGACGTCGCCGGGCGGGTTCTTCGGGTCGTACGGCTGGAAGCTCCCGCCCACGGTCGGCATGTACTCGTACTCGTACCTCGTCGGCTTCGCGCACTTCGGATCCTTCGAGTCGTTCGTGCACACCCACGGCTTGACCTGGGGCCCGGCCAGAACCGGCCCGCCGTTCCCGTGGTTCACGATCGTGATGCGACCCGTCCGGTGACCGTGCGCGGCCGCCGTCAGTGCGTTCCTGCCGACCCCGAGGCCCTTCACGAGTCCCTCGAAGCGTCCGTTCGACCGGACCGCGAACCGCTTGGTCACGTTGCGCCCGCGCAGGCGGACCGTCACGTTCGACGCGCGTACGCCCGACGGCAGGTCGATCGACACGAGCGCGTCCCCGCCCGAGATCAGGTCCGCGCGGTTGGACACGACGTGGATCGCGGGCGGCGGGCCCTGGGCGGCCAGGGCGCCGGCCGGCAGCAGCAGCATCGCCGCCGTCGCCAACGCTGCCGCGAGCGTCATCCCACCCACCCCGCCCGACTTCCTCATCGCCCCCACGCTACTCACTCGCTACGGCGATGGCGTCAGGCGGCCGCAACCTCACGCGCCGGTGCCTGCTCGAACACGAGCTCACCGTCGCGCGCGTCGACCCGCACCGTGTCGCCGGCCGCGAAGCGGCCTTCCAGCAGCGCCAGCGCCAGCTTGTCCACCAGCTGCTTCTGGATCACGCGCTTCAGCGGACGGGCACCGTAGGTGGGGTCGTAGCCGAGGTTGCCGATCAGCGTGCGGGCGTCGTCGGTCAGCTCGACCTCCACGCCGCGGTCGCGGACCCGCTCGATCAGCCGGGCCACCTGGAGCTCCACGATCCGCCCGATCTCCTCGCGCGTGAGCTGCTCGAACTCGACTATGTCGTCGAGGCGGTTGATGAACTCCGGCTTGAACTGAGCCTCGACGCCGGCGCGGCCGCCGGGGATGTTCGAGGTCATGATCAGCACGACGTTCTTGAAGTCGACGGTCCGGCCCTGGCCGTCGGTCAGCCGGCCGTCGTCCATCACCTGGAGCAGCACGTTGAAGACGTCCGGGTGCGCCTTCTCGATCTCGTCGAGCAGGACCACCGAGTACGGGCGCCTGCGCACGGCCTCGGTGAGCTGGCCGCCCTCGTCGTAGCCGACGTAGCCGGGCGGCGCGCCCACGAGCCGCGACACCGAGTGCTTCTCCATGTACTCGGACATGTCGATCCGCACCATCGCCTGCTCGGAGTCGAACATGAACTCCGCGAGCGCCCGCGCCAGCTCCGTCTTGCCGACGCCCGTCGGCCCGATGAACAGGAAGGTGCCGATCGGCCGGTTCGGATCCTGGAGTCCCGCCCGCGAGCGGCGCAGCGCGTTCGACACCGCGTCGACGGCCTCGTCCTGTCCGACCACGCGGTCGTGCAGGCGCTCCTCCATGTGCACGAGCTTCTCGACCTCGCCCTCCATCAGCTTCGACACGGGGATGCCGGTCCACTTGGCCACGACCTCGGCCACGTCCTCGTCGCCGACCTCCTCCTTGAGCATCGTCGAGCCGCCCTGCAGCTCCTGGAGCCGCGCCTCCTGGTCCTTCACGCGCGACTCGAGCTCCGGGATCTCCCCGTAGCGCAGCTCGGCGGCGCGCTGGAGGTCCGCGTCGCGCTCGGCGCGCTCGGCCTCGCGGTGCGCCTGCTCGAGCCGCTCCTTGGTCTCGCGGATGGCCTCGATGCCCTCCTTCTCCGACTGCCACTGGGCCTTCATGCCGGCCGACCGCTCGCGCAGCTCGGC
>JBJMLK010000247.1:0-10966 GCA_045805345.1 Thermoleophilaceae bacterium
AAGTGGGCCCACATCCGCGTCGAGGGCCAGGCGTTCGGCGACGTGCCGCTCAACGTCGAGATGAAGCTCGAGGTCTGGGACTCGCCGAACTCCGCCGGGATCGTGATCGACGCCGTGCGCTGCTGCAAGCTGGCGCTCAACCACGGCGTCGGCGGACCGCTCGAGGAGCCCTCCTCCTACCTGATGAAGTCGCCGCCGGTGCAGGTGCCGGATCCGGTGGCGAGGGAGAACACGGAGCGGTTCATCGCCGAGCACTCGCGCACCCGCGAGGCCGCGAAGCGCGCCGAGGAGGCCGCGGAGGAGGCGACGGAGGACGTGCCGGCGTAGGGCGCCGTTCTGCCGCCGCCCACCCGGCGGCACGGGTCGCAAACTGCGGCTTTTGAGGGTGGGTCCGGGCGTCGATTCATCACTTGAGCCGCCCCTAGCCGGCTTAAGTGAACAATCGAGGTGCCTCGCCGTTCGGGCCGCCCGTCATTGCCCGCAGTTCGTCGGCGCTGCCACGCGGACCGGCGACGACCGCGCGGCCTCGTACCCTCCCCGGCCGTGACGACCAGCCCGTACCGCGAGGCAGCGATCCCGTACGCGATCCAGCGCTCGACCCGCGCTCGCTACGCGCGGATCGAGGTGGACGCCGGCGGCGTGCGCGTGATCGTGCCGGAGCGGATGCCGCTGCGCGAGGTGGCGCCGTTCGTGGCGGGCAAGCAGCGGTGGATCGAGCGCACGCTGCGCCGCTACCGGCAGGCCGAGGCGGAGGCGCCGCGGGTCGACCTGGCCGACGGCGGGTCGGTGCCGTACCTCGGCGCGGAGCTCGTGTTGCGGGTGCGCGTCGAGCCCGGCCGCGTGCGCGCGCACGTGGCGCGCCGCCGCGACGAGCTGCGGGTTTCGGTCGGCGAGCCGGGCGCGGAGGCCGTGCGTGACGCGCTCGAGCGCTGGTACCGGCGCCAGGCCCGCGCCGAGATCGAGCCGCGGCTCGACGAGGCCACCGCGCGCGCAGGCACCGACTACACCGGGCTGTCGATCCGCGGACAGCGCACGCGCTGGGCCAGCTGCTCGAGCCGCGGCTCGATGAGCTTCAACTGGCGCCTGCTCCTGGCCCCGCCGGAGATCCTCGACTACGTGGTCGAGCACGAGGTGGCGCACCTCGAGGTGCTCGGCCACTCGCGCCGGTTCTGGTCGCTGGTCGCCCGCCGCTGCCCCGAGTACAAGCGCCACGAGCGCTGGCTGCGCCACTACGGCTCGACGCTGCGCCTCTAGCGGCGCCCTATTCCCAGCGGAAGAAGCGCACCGCCAGCGCGGTGCCCGCCACCGCCCAGACCGCGAGGACCGCCAGCGCCGCGAGGTGGTGCGCGAGCCCGCTGCCGGTCACGATCGCCGCGTGCATGCCGTCGATCACGTGCTTGAGCGGCAGCGCTCGTGCCAGGGCGTCGAGCGCGCCGGGCAGCCCCGAGGTGGAGTAGAAGGTGCCCGAGATGAAGATCAGCGGCAGGAAGACAGCGTTGATGTACGCGGGGGCGGCGTCGAAGTTCGGGATCGCATGCGCCATCGCGATGCCGAGCGACCCGAACGCGGTCACGCCTACCAGCGTGAAGACCGCGAGCTCGCCCCAGTTCCGCGGCCAGTGGAGGCCGTAGACGAGGTGACCGACCGCCACCACGAGCGCCACCTGCACCACGGCGTTCGTCACCGCGTTGGCCAGCACCCCGCCGAAGTACGCGAGCGGCGGCATCGGGGTGCCGCGAATCCGCTTGAGGATCCCCTGCTCGCGCAGGAAGGTGATGTTGAACGCCAGCGCGGTGAACGTGGTCGTCATCACCGCCATCCCGGCGATCCCCGGCACGAGCGTGTTCAGGTCCTTCGTCTTGTGCCCGAAGACCGACGCGATCAGGAACAGGAAGATCAGCGGCAGCATGAAGTTGAAGAACGCCGCGCTGGGGTTGCGCCAGAACATCCGCCGCTCGAAGCGGAACTGGCGCCAGAGCAGGGCGGGGACGCTCATGCCTCCACAGCCTCGGCGGTCAGCTCGAGGTAGACGTCCTCGAGGGTCGGACGCGAGACCGACAGGTTCTCGAGCCGCTCGCCCCGCGCCAGGGCGTCGCCGGTCAGGCGGTGGAGCAGCTCCGTCGGGTCGTCGGTCTCGACCTCCTCGCGGTGACCGTCGCGGTCGTAGGCGACCAGGTAGCGCGCGCGGCCCTGCGAGAGCTCGCTCGGCGGACCCTCCGCCACGATCCGGCCGTCCTTCACGATCGCCACGCGATCGGCCAGCGACTGGGCCTCGTCGAGGTAGTGCGTGGTGAGCAGGACGGTCTTGCCCAGCTCCTTGAGCGTGCGGATGACGACCCAGGCGGCGCGGCGCGCGGCCGGATCGAAGCCCGTCGTCGGCTCGTCGAGGAAGATCAGCTCCGGGTCGCCGACGAGCGCCAGCGCCAGGTCGAGTCGCCGCTTCTGCCCGCCCGACAGGCGTGCCACGCGCTCGTCCCGCTTGCCCTCGAGCCCGACCAGCGCGATCGTGTCGGCCGGATCGCGCGGGTGCGGGTAGACCGCGGCCATCAGCTCGACCGACTCGCGCACGGTGGCGCGCGTGTAGAAGCCCGTGCTCTGGAGGACGATGCCGACGCGCGCCCGCAACGCGCGGTCGCGCGTCTCCGGGTCGCGACCCAGCACCGCTATGTCGCCGGCGCTCCGCTTGCGGTAGCCCTCGAGGATCTCGACCGTGGTGGTCTTGCCGGCGCCGTTGGGTCCGAGCAGCCCGAAGACCTCGCCGCGCTCGACCTCGAACGAGATGCCCCGCACCGCCTCGGTCTCGCCGTACGACTTGCGCAGGTCGCGCACGCTGATGGCCGGCTCGGGCACGGACGAACTATGGCGAAGGGGCCGTCAGACCCCGGCCCCCCGGCCGCCGCGCCCCTCTCCGGCGGCGAAGCGGGCGGCGCCGCGGCGGGCGACCTCGAACACCTCGCGCCCGGCGCGCGCCTCGCGCGCAAGGCCGTCGTCGAGCTCCATCCCGAGGCCCTCGATCGCGGCGGCGCGATCGGCGAGCATCGTCTCCTGCGGGAACGCGGCCAGGCCCTCGGCCAGCGCCAGCGCCCGCGTGAGGTGCTCGCCCGGCGCGGCGATCTCGGTGAGCAGACCCATCTCGAGCGCCTCGGCAGCCGGCACTATCCGCCCGGTCAGGATCAGGTCGAGCGCGCGTCCCAGGCCCACGATCCGCGGCAGCCGCTGGGTTCCGCCGTCGATGAGCGGGACGCCCCAGCGCCGTTCCGGGAAGCCGAGCATCGAGCCGGCGGCGGCGATCCGGAGGTCGCACCAGAGCGCCAGCTCGAGGCCGCCGGCCAGGCACCAGCCCGAGATCGCGGCGATCGTCGGCTTGGACGGCGTCAGGCGCGTGAAGCCCAGCGGCCCGGCCGGGTCGTCGAGCCGCGGCGCAAACGTGTCGATCGCCTTGAGGTCGGCACCGGCGCAGAACGCCACGTCGCCGGCGCCGGTCAGGACCAGCGCGCGGGCGGACTCGTCGGCCTCGAAGCGGCGGTAGCCGTCGGCGAGCAGCTCGGCGGTCGGGCCGTCGACCGCGTTGCGGCGCTCCTCGCGGTCGATGGTGAGCACGGCGGCCGCGCCGATGCGCTCGTAGGTGACCTGATCCCCTGCCATGAGAGCACGATCCTCTCAGAAACGAAGCACGGCTCCGGGCGGGGGCTCCGGAGCCGTGCGGCACGACGAGAGGGAGGGAAATCCTCGTCGACTTTCGACATCATGAGGGCCGGACCTAAGCCGGGCGTAAAAGTTTGTGAGCTCGGCTACCAGCCGACGCGCTGGCGCATCCGGGCGGCCTTCTTCGCGTCCTTGCGGCGCTCGAGGCGCGACTGGACGATCGTCCCCAGGATCACGACCAGGGTGAAGAAGACGACGAGGCCGAGGCAGAACATCGTTATGACCTTGTCGTTGGTCTCGCCGACGAGGCCCTCGCCGTTCTTCGCGAGGGCGGGCGCGGCGGCCACGAGCTGGGCCGCAACGACTGTCAGGAGCGCTGCCAGACGGGTGCGCGACATCGCCCAGGACTTTACCGGAGCCCCGCGACACCGCCGGCGGGGGTAAGCTCGGAATCGTGAGCGAAGAACCGCTCAAGTGCCTCGTCGAGATCCCCAAGGGGAGCCGGAACAAGTACGAGTACGACCACGACGAGAACGCGATCAAGCTCGACCGCTTCCTGTTCTCGTCGATGGTCTATCCGATGGACTACGGGTTCATCCCCGAGACGCTCGGCCTCGACGGCGACCCGCTCGACGCGATCGTGTGCGTCTCGGAGCCGACCTTCCCCGGCTGTCTGATCGACGTGAAGCCGATCGCCCTCTTCCGGATGGAGGACGACAAGGGCATCGACGACAAGGTGCTCTGCGTCCCGCTCCAGGACCCGGGCTGGAACACGCACGAGGAGCTCGACGACCTCCCCGAGCAGCTCTGCAAGGAGATCGCGCACTTCTTCTCGGTCTACAAGGACCTCGAGCAGAAGAAGGTGAAGGTCGACGGCTGGTACTCGCGCGAGGACGCGCTGAAGGAGATCGAGGCCGCGCGCAAGCGGCACCGCGAGTCGGACCGGGGCTGACGTGGCGCGGCTGCGCGGCCTGCGCAACTTCGCGATCGTTGCGCTGGTCGCGCTGGCGATCGCCGTGGCGCCCGGGGGCGGCACGGGACTGTCGCTCGTCCTGTGGCTGCTGTCGATCGCGTTCTTCGCCTCGATCGCGTTCTTCGGCGTCCGGCTCTACCGCGAGAACCGCTTCACGATCGAGTCGCTGTCCACCGTCCAGCGCGCCGTGGCCTACTGCTCGGTGGCCGGGGCGTTCGTCAACTTCACGGCCACCCGCCGGCTGTTCGACCTCGGCGGCGCCGGCGTGCTGATCTGGCTCGCGATCCTCGGCCTCTGCTCGTACGGCGTCTACTGGGTCTGGCGCCACTCGAGCCAGTACGGGTAGGGCTCCGCCCCGGCGGTACGGGTGGGGCTCCGAGCGAAGCTTTCACAGCCTCGCAACCTTCCCGTCGCCATCTTGTAACTCGCGCGTCTTGAGGCGTCACACGCCCTCCGGCAACGTGGGCGCATGCCTCCAATCGCCCCCCGTCTGCCACGTCGCGCGCGCTCCGAGGTCGGCCAGGCGTCGGTCGAGCTGGTGGCCGCGGTGCCGTTCGTCCTGCTGTGCGCGGCCTTCGCGTGGCAGCTCGCGCTCGCGGGCCAGACAGCGTGGCTGTGTGCCAATGCCGCGCGCGTCGCGGCGCGCGCGGAGGTCGTGGGGCGCGACGCGCGCGACGCGGCTCGCAGCGCGCTCCCAGAGCCGCTGAGGCGGGGGCTCGTGGTCTCACACGCCGCCGGCGGCGTCGTGCGAGTGCGGGTTCGCATGCCGATTCTGCTCCGTCGCTGGACGATGCCGGTCGGCGTGACGGCGTCGGCGGGCCTGCCGAAGGGCGGATCGTGAGGGCCGCGGGGGGAACCGGCGCGACGTCACGGCGGCACGCGCCGGGGTGCGACGATGCCGGCCAGGCGAGCGTCGAGATGCTCGGCGCGCTCCCCGCGCTGCTCGTGGCGGCGCTCGTCACCTTCCAGCTGCTCGCGATCGGCTACGCGAGGGTGCTCGCCGGGGACGCCGCCGAGGCGGGCGCGCTCGCGGCCGCGGGCGGCTCCGATGCCGCGGCGGCAGCGCGCGCGGCGCTGCCTGGCTGGTCGCGCGTGGGGATGCGCGTGAGGGTGGACGGTGGCGCCGTCCGCGTCACGTTGAGCGCGCCGTCGCCGCTGCATGCCCTGCGGCGCCGGCTCACGATCGCGGCGAGCGCCGCGGTGGCGGTCCGATGAACGCCTGGTCCCAGCCGCGGAGGGGAGGGATCGTCGCGGCCGCGTTGGCCCGCGCCGAGGCGTGGCTCCTCGAGCCGCCGGAGCGCGGCGCCGCCCTGCCGCTGCCGCCCATTCCGCCGCGGCCGGTGGTGGTAGTGCGCGGGCTCGCGCGCGGCTGCGGCGCGTCGGCGGTCGCCCGCGCCCTCGCCGCGTCGCTGGCGCGTCACGACCCGGCGGGCGCCGCGGTTGTCGTCGGCGGACCCAGCGGCAACGGCCCGCGGATCGGGGCCTCCGCGGCGGTGCGGGTCGCTCGGGCGCTGGCGAGCGCCGGATGCGCCGGTGCGCGCGCCAGCGGACGGGTATGCCTGATCGCCGACGCCGACCCGCTGGCGGCCGCGGTGGAGCGGTCCGACGTGCCGGTCGTGATCGACGTCGGGCACGCATCGCCACCTGCCGAGGGGCTCGGTCATGCGGACCTCGTCGTTCTCGTCGCCTCGCCGGGCGTCGAGGGATCACTGGTGGACGCCGTCGAGGCGTCGCTCGTCGCCGCGGGGCACGTGGTCGAGGTCGTCGTGAATCGCGTCGAGCCGGATGACCTGCGCGACGCCGCCCGCGCCGGCCGCCTGCTGATAGGGGAGTCGCGCCTCGCCGCACAGCTCGCGCTTGCGTGCCGCGAGGCGCGCGGCCCGTTCGCGACGCCGATAGCCGAGCTCGCCGAGCGATGCCGGGCAGCGGCGCCGTGAGGGCGCGGATGCAGAGTTCGGGGCGCGCGCCCTCGAGCCACCCCGATTCGTCCGGGTCCACCGTGCCTCCCACCCAGCGCGGCCAGGCCACTCCGGTGCTCGGTGAGCGCGGCGGGTCCACCGAGCGCGGCCAGGCCAGTCCGGTGCTCCGTGAGCGCGGCGGGTCCACCGAGCGCGGCCAGGCCACCATCCTCATGCTCGGTGCGATCGCGGCGCTGCTCACGCTCGCGATCGTGCTCGCGTCGTTCGGCCAGGCGCTGGCCGCGCGAGGGCGGACGCAGCGTGCGGCCGACCTCGCCGCCATGTCGGGCGCCCGGGCGATGCGCGACGCCTACCCGCGACTCTTCGAACCCCCATTCGTCGGCCCGGGCGTCCCCAACCCGCGTCACCTGGACGTCGGCCGCTACCTGGCGCTCGCGCGAACGGCGGCGCTGGCCGGTGCGCGCCGCAACGGCCTTGTCATCCAGCCCGGCGACGTGCGCTTTCCCGACGCGCACAGCTTCGCGCCGGCGCGGGTCGCGGTGGACATCCGCGATCGCACGCCGGTCGGGATCGCCGCCGGCCGGGAGCGCACGCGCCGGCGGGTGACGGTCCGGGCCCGCGCCGAGGCGGGTCTGACCGGCGCGGACGGCGGACCGCCGGCCTTCCTCGGCGGCGACGGCGAGTACCGCGGACCGCTCGCTTACAGGCAGGGCAAGCCGATGCGCCCGGACGTGGCTCGCGCATTCGACCGGATGGAGCGAGCTGCCGCCGGCGACGGCGTCCACCTGATCGTCGTCAGCGGCTTTCGGAGCAACGCGGAGCAGGCGGCGCTGTTCGCCCGCCATCCAGATCCGAGGTGGGTCGCGCCACCCGGCAAGTCTCTCCACCGGCTCGGTACGGAGCTCGACCTCGGACCGTCGTCCGCCTACGGCTGGCTCGCGGCGAACGCGACGCGCTTCGGGTTCGTGCAGCGCTACTCGTGGGAGCCGTGGCACTACGGCTACACCCGAAGCCCGGGCACCGCGTCCGTCGGCTTCGGCACGCGTGGCGGCGACGGTCGTGCGAGCGCCGTGCTGCAGTCGTTCGTGCCGGCACGATTCGCGCCGGCGATCACGCGAGCGGCGCAGCGCTGGGGAGTGTCAGCCACCCTGCTCGCCGCGCAGCTCTACGCGGAATCGAACTTCAACCCGTTCGCCGTATCGGGGGCTGGAGCGCGCGGTATCGCGCAGTTCATGCCCGGCACGGCGGCTTCGGTCGGCCTGAGCGACCCGTTCGACCCGGCCGCTTCGATCGACGCACAGGGCCATCTGATGCACGACCTGCTCGCGCGCTTCGCGAGCGTGCCGCTCGCACTCGCCGCCTACAACGCGGGGCCTGGCGCCGTGGCTGCGTGCGGGTGCGTCCCTGCCATTGCCGAGACACAGGCCTACGTCGCGCGGATCCTCGGTCTGCTCGGTGGCGCCGGCGACGTCACGGGGGCGCGGCTGGAGGTGCGCCTGCTCAAATGACCGCGCCCGGATGCGCTGAGCGGACGGGTCACGACCTCCACGCGCCGGGTGCGCCCACGGGCGCCGGCCCCCGCGGGCCCGAGCGCCTCAGCCGTCCGGCCCAACCAGGCGGCTTCCGAGGATGGCCGAGCGGAAGCGTCCTGCCCTGATCCCGCTGGGCGGGACTGATCCAGGACGGAACTTGTGTGACCGGCGGCCGCGACCGGCTTCGCGGACGGCGCCGGAACTTCTGCGGCCGACCGCCGCGACCGGCTCCGCCGGCTGCGCCGGCTCAGCCGTGGGGCAGCACGTGCGCGCTCGCTCCGCGGCACGCCGCGCCGCCGACCGCGATCGTCGTGCGCTGCACGATGTTGCGCGACGAGCGCCCAACCAACACGCCGTAGCACCCAGGCGCCACGCGCCAGCGGTGCCCGGGCGTGTCCCAGTAGGCAAACGCGCGGCGGCCGAGCTTGAAGGTGAGCGTCCTGCGCCGGTGAGGGCGCACGCTCACGCGACGAAAGCCGCGGAGCTGCTTCGGCGGCTGCACGACCTTCCGCGACGGCTGCGGGAGGTGCAGGTAGAGCTGCACGACGTCGGCGCCGCGCCGGCGTCCGACGTTCGCGACATGGACGCGCACCCTCGCGCCGCCGCGCGTCGCGCCAACCCGCAGGCCTCCGTACGCGAAGCGCGTGTACGAGAGACCGAAGCCGAACGGGAATGCCGGCGCGAGCCGCCGCGCGTCGTACCAGCGGTAGCCGACGAGCACCCCCTCCTTGTAATACACCTCGTTGTTCACGCCGGGGTAGCGCTCCGGGTCGCCCGCGGTGGGAAGCTGCGACTCGCTCCGCGGGAACGTGGCGGGCAACCGCCCACCCGGGTTTGCGTCGCCGAAGAGGACGCGGGCTATGGCGGTGCCCGCTTCCTGGCCCGGGTACCAGGCCTCGAGCAGCGCTGCGACCTTTCGTCGCCACGGCGTGAGCACGGGCCCGCCCGTCTCGAGCACCACCACGGCCCGGCGATTGGCGGCGGCCACGCGCCGGATGAGCTCGTCCTGATCGCCGTGCGCGTCCGGACACTCGAGCCTGAGACACAACCGGTCGACGCCCTCGGTGAGGTAGTCGGCGGGGATCACGATGGCGACGTCGGCGCCGCGTGCCGCCGCCGCGGCACGGTCGGGGTCGCTGCCGTCTTCGTAGCGGAGCTTCACGCGCCTCGGGAGACGCTTGCGGATCGCCGCGCGCGGGCTCACGAACCTGAACGGCTCGACGCGCGACGAGCCGCCGCCCGCGGCGTACGACTCGGCGCCGGCGCCGATCACCGCCACGGTCTTCAGCCGCTTCACACGGAGTGGGAGCACGGCCGTCCGCGCCCGCCCGACAGGCCGGTTTCGCAGGAGCGTGATGGCGGCCTCCTCGATCCGCTCCGCGGTCCGTGCGTGCGTGCGCTTGTCGATCTGGCCGGCGTCGTCGCGGTACGCCCGCCGGTCGAAGAACCCGTACGCGAACAGCGTTCGCAGCACGCGCCTGACATGCGCGTTCACCTGGGCCATCGTCGCCTGGCCGGTCAGCAGCGCGGCGCGCACCTGTGTGGGGCCGTAGGCGACCCCCGGCCACGGCTCGAAGTCGAGTCCGTTCACGAGCGACGGACCCGCGACGTGGGCGGCCCCGTAGTCGGCCAGGACGTACCCCTTGAAGCCCCACTCGCGCTCGAGGATCTGCTGCAGCAGGTGGTGGTTCTCGCACGCGTACGCGCCGTTCACCTTGTTGTACGCGCACATGACCGACGCCACGTGGGCCTCCTTGACCGCGGCCTCGAAGTGGGGGAGGTAGATCTCGCGCAACGTGCGCTCGTCGATGTGCTCGTTTACGACATAGCGGCTGCCCTCCGTGCCGCCGCCGAGCGGCGAGCCCGGGTCGCCGCCATGCCCGCTCGGATCCCTGCCCTCCTGGTTGTTGGCCGCGAAGTGCTTGACGTCGCCGAGCAGGCCCTGCGCCTGCGACGCCTTGATCCACGCCACCCCCAGCCGCGTCGTGAGATATGGGTCCTCGCCGTAGCTTTCGAACGTGCGGCCGTTGAGCGGCGTCCGCATGACGTTCGTGGTGGGCCCGTAGATCACGTCGTTGCCCTTGCTCCTCGCCTCGTTGCTCGCCACCGCCCCGTGCTGCGAGGCGAGCCGCGTCGAGAACGTCGCCGCCAACGCAAGGGGCGCCGGCAGCGCCGTCGCCTTCCCCGCCCGGGGACCCGCCGGGCCGTCCGAGTAGTAAGTCGGCGGCAGACCGACGCGCGGGACGCCGTCTTCGGTCCCGGTGTGGGTGTGCTCGCGGCCGAGAACACCGTTCACGTCGTCTCCGCCGAGCAGGCCGATCCGCTCGTCGCTCGTAAGCGCCTTCAGGAGGAGCGCCGCGCGCGCGTCGGGACCGAGCGCCGTGTTGCACCACGGGTGCTTGCCGCAGCGGCCGGCCGCGAGGGCGCCGCCCGCAGACGCCAGCGAGCAGGCCACCAGGAGCGCGACCGCCGCAAGCAGGCGCGCCCCCCGATACGTCCCGCGGGTCGGGTCGATCCCTCGCACCCTCCGCGGAGTTATACGCCGCTACGGATAGGCGCGCGCGGCGCGCGTCCCGCTCGGTGCCGGACACGCCCGTTCCCGTGCCGCTGGGCGCCGGGGATCAGGACGAGCGGGTGGTGAGGGGCGCCGAGCTCGTGGTGCCGGAATCGGACCCGGTCGAGCCGGAGCCCGCGTAGGGATCCGTCGAGCCGGAGCCCGACCCCGACCCGGATTCGCCCGCCGACGAGCCACTACCGGACGTGCGGCTGGCGCCTCCGCTCGACGCGTGGGCATTGACACCGCCCGCGAGTCCTGGATCGGATCCCGCCTGCATTCGTCCCGCGAGGAACGCGAACACGACCAGGAACGTCGCGATCGAACCGCCGGTCACACGTCG
>JBJMLK010000248.1:0-29836 GCA_045805345.1 Thermoleophilaceae bacterium
CCGTAGGTGTCGGGCGAGTTCTGGACCATCCCGAACGGCACGTCGGCTCCCGGGAACACGAAGCCGGGCGCGCGCGTCCCGATCATCGGGTCCACGTGGCGCGCGAGGTCCGGTACGGACGCGGGCGCCGGTGCGACGAGCGCCAACGCGGCAGCGACGCCCGCCAGGGCGCTAATCGCTCGTCTCGGAGTCCTCGTCGTCCTGGTCAATCTCGTCGGCGGGCGGGAGCGGGTCGTTCACGCCCTCCTCGACGGTAACCCCCTCGCCGGGCTCCCGTACCGGTTCCCGCTCCTCGGTCAAGACGATTCGGCTGACTTCTCGGCTTCCTCGGACGAGTCGTCGTCGTCGCCGTCGGAGTCGGAGTCGCTGTCGCCGGAGTCGTCCGACGCATCCGACTTCGCCTCGCCGTCCTCCTCCTCCACCTCGAGCGACGTCTCGTCGGTCAGGTCGGGCTCGCCGTACGCGCGCGAGTCGCTCACGCGCGGGTCGGTCGGGCCGCCGGGGATCGGGTCGCTCTTGTACTCGTCGGGGTCGTCCACTTCCTCGCCCTCGATCTCCACGCCGCCGTCGTCCTTGAACCGCAGCGACGACGGGCCGAGCTTGCTCGTGACCGAGTCCTCGTAGCTCTCGTTGCCCTCGGCTCCGCCGAAGGTCTCGTACTTGGCCTTGTCGTCCGGCCAGTCCTCGAGCTTCTCGGGCGGGTCCTCCTCGAGCTCCTTGAGCTTCTCCTTGGCCTTCTCCTCCTCCTCGGCGGCCTTGCGCGCCTTGGCGGCCTGGTCGTCGTCTTCGTCGTCCTTGCCGTCGTCGTCCTTGCCGTCGCCGCCGTCGCCGGACTGGTCCTCGCCGGAGCCCTCCGGCTGCTGCTCGTCGTCGCCGGACCGATCCTCGTCCTCCGGCTGCCGCTGCTCGTCCTGCTGCTCGTCGGTCGTCTGCTCGTCGGTCACGGTGAACCTCCCCGTCGTGTACCGGCTCCGTACCCGTGGAGCCGCAAGATCATGCAGCAACCGGCTGCGCGGGCTCGGGCGCACCGGCGCTCGCCGCGCGGCGCTCGCGCGCGATCGCCTTGGCGATCCTCCGCGCGTCAATGCCGAACTCGCGGAACATGCCGCTGATCGGATTCGTGTAGCCGATGAAGTAGAGGTTCGGCGCGTTCGGGTGCGTGGTGCCGGCGTGCACGGTCGGCCGACCCTTGTGGCCCAGCAGGCCGAGGTGACCGACCAGCGGCTCGAGCCCGCGCGCGTAGCCCGCGCAGGCGATCACGGCGTCGGGCTTGATGCGCGAGCCGTCGGCCAGGAGCACCTCGGCGCCGTCGAAGCCGGTCACCGCCGCGACCACCTCCACGCGCCCCTGCTTGAGCATGTCGATCAGGCCCACGTCGAGGATCGGGATCACGTCGTCCTTCACGGCGCGGGTCACGAGCCCGCGCGGCGGCTTGTCGATCCCGTATGGCGACAGGTCGCCCACGTTGAGCTTGGCGGCGCCCGCGGCGATCGCGTCGCCGACGCGCAGCGGCAGGTGCCGCAGCAGCAGGCCGGTGACCTGGCCCGGCATGCCGTTCACCTCGCGCAGCGACACGTGCGGCGGCGTGCGGATCGCGATCCGCACGCGCGCGGCGCCGCCCTCCACCAGGTCGACCGCGATCTCCGCGCCGGTGTTGCCGGAGCCGACCACCAGCACGTCGCGGCCGCGGTACGGGTCGGGGTTGCGGTAGTCCTGGCCGTGGATCAGCTCGCCCGCGAAGTCGTCGCGGCCGGGCCAGTCGGGCAGCACGGGCGTGTGGTTGTAGCCGGTGGCGACGACCACGAAGCGCGCCTGGACCGGGCCCGTGGAGGTGTCGAGCGTCCAGCCGTCGCCGGCGCGCTCGAGACCGCGCACCTCCACGCCGGTGCGGACGTCCAGGTCGTGGTGGCGGGCGTAGCGCTCGAGGTAGGCGATCACGCCGTCGCGCGACACCCAGCGGCCGTGCCTGGTCGAGAACCGGTAGCCGGGCAGGTTCGAGAGCCAGCGCACCGTGTGCAGGTGCAGGCGGTCGTAGTGCTTGCGCCAGCTCGCGCCGACGTCGTCGCTGCGCTCGAGCACCGTCGCCTGGATGCCGCGCCGCTTGAGCACGGCCGCGGTGGCCAGCCCGGCCGGCCCGCCGCCGATCACGGCGGTCTCGAGGCGCTCGTCCGTCACGGGCGGGAGCGTACCGTCAGAGCCGCTGTCTAGGGCACGCGCACGTCGGCGAACACGTCAGCCCACACGCGCTTGCCGTCGGGCCTGAAGTAGCCGCGCGTGGTGCGCGTCGGATGCGGCTGCGGGCGCCCGTGCAGGTCCATCCAGAGCGCGGGGCGCACCACCGCGCCATCCGTGCCCTCGAACGCGATCGCGGGGCCCGCGCGGTGGTAGGTCTTGTCCACGTCGCACTTCACGACCGGCGAGCCGAGCGGATCGCGCGACAGGCTGCCGTCGGGCATCACGTAGCGGCCGTGGCGCACGTGCTCCGGCTTGGTCCCGCCCGCGTCGAGCAGCTTCACTAGCGCGGAGCCCACGATGTTCCCGGTCTGCGAGCTGGCCGCCTCGCCGTCGTCGGAGTGGTGGCAGCCGAAGCGGTCGTCCTCGCTCGGGTCGATGTCGGAGGGATCGCGCTCGCCCGGCACCCCGACGCCGTTGCCGCTCGGGAAGATGTAGCCGAGCATGTCCTCGCCGAGGCCGTCGACGAAGCGGTAGCGCGTGTGCATGTGGGGGAGCAGCCACGGTGGCAGGCCCTCCTTGGGATACGGCATGTCCTTCGGCCCGAGGAAGCTGCGCAGGTAGGTGAACGGGAAGACCTCCCCGGGCACCGAGATGAACGACGCGTCGCCGATCCTGAACGCCGCCACCTGGCTCTTGGCCTCGTTGCCGCTCGTGCTGCCGTTGGGCGCCGGCGTGGCCTCGGTCGTGCAGTTGTCCGTGTAGCCGGGGCGGTGGGCGAACACGCCAACCGCTGCGGCCAGGGCGAACAGCTTGTTCGAGAACGGCACGCAGATGTCGCGGCGCGCGCCGCTGAGCGCCGACGACGTTGACGGCGACGAGCCCGCGTCGATCGCGCCGGCCACGGCGCTCGCCAGCTGCAGGCCGAATGCCTTGGTCTCCCCGTCGTAGCCGAGCGGCACGTGGTCGCCCACGGCGGTGAACAGCGTGCGGCAGCCGGCGGGGTGGCTCTCGTCCACGTACTCCTGCGGGATCGCCGAGATCGGGTCGGGGAAGACCTCGGGCGACTCGACGCTGCCCACCGACCCCGCCATCTCGATGGCCACGCCGCCGTAGCGCTGCTCGAGCGCGCCCCGGAAGAAGTGCGGCCAGTCGGCCGACAGCCACAGCTTCTGAACCGGGTCGGAGTTGAAGCCCAGCGTCTCGGTGTGCTGCGCCACGTTCGCGAGCGTGGCGATCACCTTGCCGTCGCCCCCCACCGCCTGCATGATCGGCATCGCCGGGTCGTCGACGTACGGGTACGACGACCAGCACTGGCGGAAGTTGCGCGGCTCGTAGGCCTGGGTGTAGCGGATGGTGGCCGCGCGGCGGTTCGCGTACGCCTGCTCGATCGCCTTCGCCGACTGGTCCACGAAGTAGTCGAGGAAGTAGTCGTTGGTGGCCGACACGGTGTCGCGCGGGCCGTCGAGTCCGAGCGTCTGCGGCGCCGACTCGTCGTGCGTCGCCGACAGGAACATGTCGCCGTCCTTGAGTGGGGAATTCGCCCCGCCGAGGTCGGCGATCACCTTCTGGCGGATTCGCTCCTGGTAGACGTTGAAGAGCCCCTCCTGGTCGGTCACCTCGACGGCGAGGGTGCGCTTGCCGTTCGACACGACCACCGCGCGCGAGGACGGGGCGTCGGCCTCGGTGTCGTAGTAGCGCGGCGCGTCCGACCCGCCGCCCAGGAAGTTGCCGTCCCAGCGCGAGTTGCCGTTGCAGTCCATGTACGGCTCGCCGTAGTCGTAGTGGCCGTTCTTCGGAATCGTCTCCGGCGGCCCGGGGTCGAGCGGGTCCGGCGGGTCGACGTGGTCGGCGTCCTGGTAGGGCTCCATGAACGCCCACTTCCGCGGGCCGTCGTAGTTCGGCGGAGCGGCGCAGTCGGAGGCGTCGTTCGGCACCTGCCCGTGCAGCGGCGGCGTGAATCCGACGCTGGCCGCGCCCACCTTGAACTGCGCCGCCTTGGCGTCGCGCGGCGGGTCGATCCGCGGGCGCGGCGAGCGGCAGTGGGGCGGGGCGTGGAGCGCCTTGAATGTCTGCGCGTGGCGGGCGGACGTGCGCGCGCGCAGGCGGATCCGCAAGTTGCGGCAGTGCCCGAGAGCTGAGCGGAGTCGCGGACGGGAGGCATCGAGCAGCTCGAGCACGCCCCGCAGGCGGCCCTTCCGGCCGAGCTTCATCGTGGCCGGCTTCGCGAAGCGGATTGCGCGCGGGCGCGTCCTGCCCCTGACGATGACCGCGCCTCTGAGGCGGACCTTGGCCCGCGGCGAGCCCGACGCGGTGAAGCTGACGACGGCGTGCCGGAGCACGGCCCCCTCGGAGCGGTCGCGGATCGTGACCGACAGCGCCGACGCAGTCGCCGGCACCGCGGCGAGCGCCGCGACGAGGATCAGGACCAGCGATGCGAGGCGCCTCACGCGATCGCGAGTCTAGATCCGCGCCGTTGCGGTCGCGCCAGTCGCCGCGGCGCGCGGCCGCGGGTCGAACGTCCAGTTCACCCTCCTATAGGACATACAAATGGACGTTCGCCACTTCGGGTGCCGAGCGGAGCGCCACCACCGTGCTTCACTTCCCAGCGTGCGTATCCCCGCCGCGTGGCTAGCCGCGCTCGCGCTCGCGCTGGCCGTGGCCGCGTGCGGTCAGGGCGGCTCCGAGGAGGTCGCCCCGCCCCCGCTGGACACGCCGGCGGCCAGGCTGCCGCCGTCGAAGTCGTCGCACGCCGTCGTGATCGTGATGGAGAACAAGGAGTACGACGACGTGATCGACGCGCACGACGCGCCGTACCTGAGCGGCCTCGCAAGGCGCTACGCCGCGCCGCAGTCGCTGTACGGCGTCCGCCATCCGTCGCTGCCCAACTACCTGGCCCTGATCGGCGGCGACACGTTCGGCATCGGCGACGACTGCACCGACTGCAGCGTCGACGGCATGACGCTGCCGGACCAGCTCGAACGCGCGGGGCGCACCTGGCGGGCGTACATGCAGGGACTGCCGCACGCGTGCTTCAAGGGCGCCGAGCACGGGCGCTACGCGAAGAAGCACGACCCGTTCATGTACTTCAAGTCGATCCGCAACTCGACGCGGCGCTGCGGCCGCGTGACGCCGTACACGCAGCTCGGGCGCGACCTGCGCGACGGTGAGCTGCCCGACTTCGCCTTCGTGAGCCCGGACCTGTGCGCGGACACCCACGACTGCTCGGTGCGCACCGGCGACCGCTTCCTCGCGAGCCTCGTCCCGGCGCTCCTGCGCGAGCTCGGCCCGCACGGTTTCCTCGTCGTGACCTACGACGAGG
Source organism: Thermoleophilaceae bacterium (assembly GCA_045805345.1). Taxonomy (GTDB): domain Bacteria; phylum Actinomycetota; class Thermoleophilia; order Solirubrobacterales; family Thermoleophilaceae; genus AC-37. The sequence continues at coordinate 5,495 of JBJMLK010000248.1, forward strand.
GCAAGTCCAACCGCGGCTGTTGCGGCGTGGCCAAGGGCGGCCGGATCGCGACGGTCGTCGCCGGACCCGACGTGCGCCGGGGCGCCACCGGAAAGGGCGACTACTCGACCTACTCCCTGTTACGGACCGTAGAGGACTTCTTCGGATTGCCGCCACTCGGACACGCCGCCGGCGCGCGCCCGCTGGACGCGCTGTTCGAGCACCCGCCGCGGGCCGAGCGGCGGGGGTGACTGATCACAGCTCGAGCACGAGCCCGTCGAACGCGCACTCGAAGTCCGTCTCGGCCGCGCGCTCGAGCATGTCGGGGCTCATGTGCGTGAGGATCACCCGCCCGCAGTCGAGGCGCTCGCGGTTGGCCAGCAGCGTCGCGTGGTCGAGGTGGTACGGCACCCTGCGCTCGAAGAAGTAGGCCTCCGCCACGAACACGTCGGCGCCGGCCACGAGATCGACGAGGTCGTCGGTCCAGTCGGTGTCGCCGGAGTACGCCACGGTGCGGCCCTCGTACTCGATCCGCAGTGCGCACGCGGGCGTGTCCGGCTGCTCCACGCGGGCGGTGGTGACGGTCGCGGGCCCGACCGAGGCGGGGCTGCCCGGCTCGAGCTCGGCGAACTCGACGGCGAACCGGCGCTGCGCGTGGAGCGACCCCGGGAACAGCACGTCCATCGCCGCCTCCACGCGCTCCCGCGTGCCCGGCGGGCCGGCGATCGTGAGCGGCCGGTCGCGGCGCCTGAACTGGCCGTCGAGGATCAGGAACGGCAGGCCGCCGAAGTGGTCGCCGTGCAGGTGCGTGAGCACCACCGTGCCGATCTCGTTCGGCTCGATCGCCGCCGCCTTCAGCGCGGTGAGGCTGGTGGCGCCGCAGTCGATCAGGAGGCTCTCGTCGCCGCCCTCGAGCCAGAAGCATGTCTGGAAGCGCCCGCCGTCGCCGAACGCGTCGCCCGAGCCGACGAAGTGCAGCCGCACCGCCGCGGTCACCTCACAGCGAACTCGCTCGGCGCGGTGCGGTTGAGCGGCAGGTCGCGCGGCACGCCGTCGTAGGCCGGCAGCAGCTCGTCCGCCCAGCCGGGCAGCGCGCCGCGGTCCGCCGCCGACGGCAGCGCCGGGTGCCGGATCAGGTGCGCTCGCACGTCGTCGGGCAGCGTTCGCCACGAGGGCGCGAAGCTGAGTAGCACGCACGCGCGCCGGTCGTGGCCGCGGTTCGGGTGCGTCCCGTGCAGGAGCCGGTAGTCGAGCATCACGGCGTCCCCGGCGCGCAGCGCGAGCGTGGCCTGTCCGTCGTGGTCGCTCATCGCGGGATGGTCGGCCGCAACGCCGGCGGCGCCGCTCGCGTGCGCCTCGGGCAGAGCCGCGTGCAGCGGCACGCTCCAGCGGTGCGAGCCCGGCAGCACGCGCAGCGCTCCGGCGCTCGCGGAGGTGTCGCTCAGGTAGCAGAGCAGCGCCACCTGCGGCGCCTCGGCGCGCAGGCTGACCGGATGGTCCCAGCACCACCAGTCCTGGTGCCACCAGAGCGCCTCGCTGCGCGGCTCCTTCACGCTCGCGTACGCGGACACGAAGCGAAGGTCGTGGCCGCCGGCGGCGCGCGCGACGGCGGTGCGCCTGGGCGCCGAGCCGAGGATCGTCGTGACGGGCGCGTCGGCGAAGCCGAGCGGCGCGAGCGTGTTGTGCGGCCGCTCGCACGCGGGCGGGAGCGGCTGCGCCAGCGCGCGCTCGACCTCGGCCCGCACCGTCTCGACCGCGCTCGGCGGGAGGAACCCCTCGAACACGGCGAAGCCGTCGTCCCGCAGCGTCGCGACGCTCGGCTTCGCCGTCGCGCTCGCCGGAGCCGCGGCCCGCACGGCCTAGCCCAGCTCCTTCACCTCGCCGACCACGGCCTGCACCGACTCCTTCGCATCGCCGAACAGAAGCGCCGTGTTCTCGTTGTAGAAGAGCGGGTTCTCGATGCCGGCGAAGCCGGTGTTCATCGAGCGCTTGAGCACGATCACCTGCTGGGACTTGTCGACGTCGAGGATCGGCATGCCGTAGATCGGCGACCCCTCGTTCTCGCGTGCGTCCGGATTGGTCACGTCGTTGGCGCCGATCACGAGCGACACGTCCGTCTGCGGGAACTCGGGGTTGATCTCGTCCATCTCCTTGAGCTTGTCGTACGGCACGTCGGCCTCGGCGAGCAGGACGTTCATGTGGCCCGGCATTCTCCCGGCGACGGGATGGATCGCGAACTCGACGTCCACGCCACGCTTCTCCAGCTCGTCCATCAGCTCTCGCACCGTGTGCTGCGCCTGCGCCACGGCCATGCCGTAGCCGGGCACGACCACCACGCGCGACGCGTAGGAGAGCTGGATGGCCACGTCGTCCGCCGTGGTCGAGCGCACCGGCCCGCGGTCCTCGGCCCCCTCCGCGGGCGCGGTGCCGCCGCCGCCGAAGCCGCCGGCCACGATCGCCGGCACGGAGCGGTTCATCGCCACGGCCATCATGTTCGTGAGGATCGAGCCGGACGCGCCCACCAGCGTGCCGGCCACGATCAGCGCCGTGTTGTCGAGCGCGATGCCGGTCATCGCCGCCGATATGCCGGTGAACGCGTTCAGGAGCGAGATGACGACCGGCATGTCGGCGCCGCCGATCGGGAGCACGACCATGTTCCCGAGGATCGCCGAGGTCACGAGGATGCCGACGATGAACAGCGCCTGGGAGTGCACGCCGGCGGCGAGCACGACGGCCGAGGTGACCGCCACCAGGGCGAGCAGCGCGTTGATCACGCGCTGGCCGGGGAGCTGGATCGGGCGGCCGGGCAGGATCTCCTGGAGCTTGGCGAACGCGATGTTCGAGCCCCAGAACGAGATCGACCCCACGATCGCCGCGAAGAGCGTCGGGATCTGCGACTTGGGATCCCACAGCTCGCCGCCCCCGGGGAAGCGCCGCCGGTACTCGACCCACGCGATCAGCGCCACAGCCCCGCCGCCGACGCCGTTGAACAGCGCCACCATCTGCGGCATCGCGGTCATCTTCACCCCGCGCGCCGCGGGTATGCCGATCGCGGTGCCGATCCCCACGCCGAGGACCATCAGGAGCACGTCGCCGGTGTCGGTGATCACGTGCTCGATCAGCAGCGTCGCCACGACCGCGATGAACATGCCCACCGCCGCGATCCGGTTGCCGCGGATTGCGGTCCGCGGTCCGGCCAGCCCGCGCAGACCGACGATGAACAGCGTGAACGCGACGATGTAGAGCGCCGCGATGAAGTCCGGGTCCTGGAAGAAGGACGTGGCGAGCGTCACTTCTCGCCGTCCTCCTCGGGCTTCGGCCCGGGGCGCCTGCCCTTGAACATCTCGAGCATGCGGTCGGTCACGAGGAAGCCGCCCACCACGTTGATCGTGCCGAACGCGATCGCGATCACCAGCAGGATCTTGTTGATCGCCCCGTGCGACGAGGAGAGGATCAGGAGGCCGCCCAGGAGCACGATCCCGTGGATCGCGTTGGTGCCGGACATGAGCGGCGTGTGCAGGGTGTTCGGCACCTTCGAGATCACCTCGAAGCCGACGAACGCCGCCAGCACCAGGATCGCGATGTCGGTCATGATGTCCATACCGTCTCCTCTCGGCTACCCGGCGGCGGGCGCTCCGGCTGCCTTCTTGGCGCCCTCGTGGACGATCTCCCCGTCGCGGGTGATGCACGCTCCGGCGATCACCTCGTCCTCCCAGTTGAGCTCCAGCTCGCCCTCGCCGGACACCAGCAGCTCGAGCAGCGACTGCACGTTGCGCGCGTAGAGCTGCGACGCGTGGTCGGGCATCTCGGACGGCAGGTCGAGCGGGCCGACGATCTTCACGTCGTGGCGCTCCACGGTCTGGCCGGGCTCGGTCAGCTCGCAGTTGCCGCCGGTGGCGGCGGCGAGGTCGATGATCACCGAGCCGGGCTTCATCTTCTCGACGGCCGCCTCCGTCACGAGGATCGGCGCGCGCCGGCCGGGCACCGCAGCCGTGCTGATCACGACGTCGAAGCGGCCGATCGCCTCGGCCATCGCCTCGCGCTGCTTGCGCTGCTGCTCCTCCGCGAGCTCCTTCGCGTAGCCGCCCTCGCCCTCGGCCTCCACCTCCACGCCCAGCTGGAGGAAGCGCGCGCCGAGCGACTGGATCTGCTCCCGCGTGGCCTCGCGCACGTCGTAGCCGGTCACGATGGCGCCGAGCCGGCGGGCGGTGGCCATCGCCTGGAGGCCGGCGACGCCGGCGCCCAGCACGAGCACCGTGGCCGGCTTGATGGTGCCGGCCGCCGTGGTGAGCATCGGGAAGAAGCGGTCCAGCTCGATCGCGGCGATCAGCGCGGCGCGGTAGCCGCCCACCGTGGCCTGGGAGGACAGCGCATCCATCGACTGCGCACGCGTGATCCGCGGGATCGCCTCGACGGCGAACGAGGTAACGCCGGCGCCCGCCAGCGCGCGGGCCGTGTCGGCGTCGGCCAGCGGATTGAGGAAGCCGATCAGCACGGCGCCGCGGCTGAGGCGGCCGATCTCCTCGGCGCGCGGCGCGCGGACGACCGCGACGATCTCGGCGCCCCAGGCGTCGCCGATGGTGGCGCCGGCCTCCTGGAAGGCGGCGTCGGGAAGGTGCGAGCGCTCGCCCGCGCCGGACTCCACGACCACGTCGAGCTTGCGCGTGGCCAGGCGCCGGACCACGTCCGGCGTCAACGCGACGCGCGTCTCCCCTGCCGGCGCCTGGTTGGGAACGCCGACCTTCATGTTCCCGCGAGTCCCCTCATGCGGACGCGAGAGGTTATTGGACGAGGCCCCGTCGGGCCAGACGGGGGTACGATCCGCGCCTCATGAGCACCGGATCGGGGGTTGAGGTTCGCGACGAGGCCAAGGGACGGTCGCTGGGGCGGACGCTCACGGAGAAGCCGGCCGCGATCTTCCTGGTCCTGCTGATGGCGGTCGGGAGCATCGGGCTGTGGCTGGTGATCCCGCTGGCCTGGATCTACGTGGTCTCGCACATGGTCAAGTCCACCCAGCCGACGCTGGGCCCGTACGTGCTGATCCTGTTCGGCGTCCCGACGTCGATGTTCATCTGGGGCAAGCTGCTCTACCGGCTGAACGGCGTGTACGAGCGGGTGACCGGGCAGGAGTCGGAGGTCAGGGTCCAGCTGCCGTGGCACCGCAGCATGCGCGGCGAGCGCGACGCGGGGCGGCGGACGACGGTGCTCGAGCTGGTGATGATGATCTCGGTGTCGCTCGCGCTGACCGCCTTCGGGATCTGGTTCTTCTTCTTCGCCGGGTCGAGCCTGCCGAGCACGTAGGCGCCGGCGCTAGGCCGCGCGCTCGTAGTCCAGCTCGCTGCGCACGCCCAGGGCGTGGAGGGCGTCGTTGGCCTCGTCGAGGCTGCGCGTGCCGCGGACCGCGGCGGCCAGGCGCGCCGTCGAGCGCAGCGCCGCGGCCACGTCGAAGTACGCGGTGAGCGCGGCGACGGGCGACAGCGACACGGTCCGGCGGCCGGCGCGGATCTCCTGCGGACCGCGCGCGCCGCGGAACGCCCGCAGCGGCTGGGCGCTCGCCTCCGTCGGCACGGCCTCGACCGCGCGCTCGAGCGACTCGGCCACGGTCGGCGTCAGCCCGGTGACGCCCGCCAGGCCGCCGGCCCCCGCCAGCTCGGCGAAGCGCGCGTCCAGCTCGGCCAGGGTCAGCTCCGCGTCGCAGCCGATGCCGAAGATGCCGCCCATCACCGCGTGGCCGGCGTCCTGGAGCTCGGCTGCCGCCGCCAGCAGCAGCGAGTCGCACAGCGGGCTGGCCAGGCCGGGCTCGTCGCCGTGGGCGAGCGCGTCGCCGCCGACGTCGACGAACACGAGCAGGTCCGTGGCGAGCGTCTCGGCCACAGCCGCGAGCCCCTCGGCGATCGCCCCTGGCCCCGGGTTCGGGTCCACGAGGATCACCTCCTGGCCCAGGTGCTCCGCCAGGTGCGACTCGGCGAAGCGGACGCCGCTCGCCCGGATGTGGGTCTCGCCGCTCGCCGCCAGGACGCACGGGGCCAGCTCGCGGGCGCCGGCGATCTCGTCCGCTCGGCGGGGACCGGGGTGCGGGTCGATCGGGCGGCGCTCCCAGGACACGCCTCCGACAAGCGGGTCGGCCCGGTGGTGCAGCCGGGCGTGCTCTGCGGTGGCGAGCGCGCCGACCACGTCCCCGCCGCCGCCGATCCCGATCACAAGCGGCCGGTTGGCCGCGCGGAGGAGCTGCTCGGCGTCGATCATTCCCCGCCGCCCGATGCAACAGGGGGCCAGGCCACCCTTTGGATCGCAAGGGCGATCGACTCCTCGAAGGGCGGCTCCAGCACGCCCGCCTCCGTGACGATCGCGGTCACCAGCTCGGCCGGAGTGACGTCGAAGGCGAAGTTCGCGGCCGGCGTGCCGTCGGGGGCGATCGGGTGGCCGCCGAGGCTCGTGACCTCGTCGCCGTCGCGCTCCTCGATCGCGATCGAGTCGCCGGTCGCGGCGGCGGGATCGATCGTCGACAGCGGGGCGGCGACGTAGAACGGCACCGCGTGGCGGCTCGCCAGGACGGCGATCGTGTAGGTGCCGATCTTGTTGGCCACATCGCCGTTGCGCGCGATCCGGTCGGCGCCGACGATCACACGGTCCACGAGCCCCCGCGCCATCAGCGCGCCGACGCTCGCGTCGGTCACGAGCCGGAACGGGATGCCGGCGCGCGACAGCTCCCACGCGGTGAGACGGGCGCCCTGGAGCAGCGGACGCGTCTCGTCGACCCACACCTGCTCGAGCCGGCCGGTCTCCCACGCCCGCGCGATCACGCCCCCGGCGGTGCCGGCGCCGCCCGTGGCGAGCGGGCCCGTGTTGCAGTGCGTGAGCACGCGGTCACCGCGGTCGATCAGCTCGGCGCCGAACTCCGCCATGCGCCGGTCGGCGTCGAGCTGCTCGCGCGCGATCACGCCGGCCAGGCGCTCGAGGGCGCTGGCTACGGCGGCGGCGCCCTCGCTCGCGTGCTCCTCGGCCACCGCGCGCGCCCGGTCGATCGCCCAGCGCAGGTTCACGGCCGTCGGGCGCGTGCCGGCGAGCAGCTCGGCGTCGCGCTCGAAGCGCTCGAGCGGAGGCTCGCCGGCCCCGGCGGCCACTCGCATGCCGAGCGCGAGCCCATACGCCGCCGCCACGCCGATCGCCGGCGCGCCGCGGACCGCCAGGCGCCGGATCGCGTCGGCCACCTCGTCCGCAGCGCGGCACTCGAGCCAGCGCTCCTCGGCCGGCAGGAGCGTCTGGTCGAGCACGTGCAGGACGCCGCCGGCGAAGCGGACGGGGGAGACCATCGCGGCGACTGTACCCCGCTGGCTCCGGGTCCAGACGAGCGTCAGGCCACGCGGCGGAAGTCCGCCGAGCAGGCCTGGTCCGAGGCCGCGAGCCGGTCGAGCTCGCGCACGAGCTCACCGCGCAGGGCGTCGAGGCGGGCGTCGTCGGCGTCCCCGCTGCGCGCCGGCTCCTCGACCGCCGGGGCGGGCCCGAGGCGGCGGCGAAGGGCGCGGGTGGCGAGGCCGGTGAGGGGCCTGCGGTGCATGCGCGGAATGGTGGCTCGCAGGGTGGACGGCAACGCGAACAGCAGGGCAATAAGGGGTGCGCCCGCCCCGCGCGGAGCGCCACGCGACAATGAGACGAATGCGCGCCATGGTCCTCGACGCCCCGAAGACACCGCTCCGCGCGACCCACCTGCCCGACCCCGAGCCGGGGCCCGGCCAGGTGCTGATCGCCGTCGACGCCTGTGGCGTCTGCCGCACGGACCTGCACGTGGTCGACGGCGAGCTGACCGAGCCCAAGCTCCCGCTCGTGCCCGGTCACCAGATCGTCGGCCGCGTGGTGGCGACCGGCCCGGGAGCGGAGCGCTACCGCGAGGGCGACCGTGTGGGCGTGCCGTGGCTCGGGTGGACCTGCGGCGAGTGCCGCTACTGCCGCTCGGGGCGCGAGAACCTCTGCGACCGAGCGCGCTTCACGGGGTACGACATCGACGGCGGCTACGCCGGCTACGCGGCGGCCGACGAGCGCTTCGCGTTCGCGGTGCCCGAGGACTACCCCGGGGCGCAGGCGGCGCCGCTCCTGTGCGCCGGCCTGATCGGCCACCGCGCGCTGGCGATGGCCGGCGACGCCCCGCGGCTCGGCCTCTACGGGTTCGGCGCCGCCGCGCACATCGCACTCCAGGTGGCACGCCACGAGGGGCGCCGCGTGTTCGCGTTCGTGCGCGCGGGCGACGAGGACGCCCGCCGGTTCGCGCTCGAGCTCGGTGCCGAGTGGGCAGGCGACTCGCTCGCCCCGCCGCCGGAGGAGCTCGACGCGGCGATCATCTTCGCCCCCGCGGGCGAGCTCGTACCGGCCGCGCTGAGAGCGGTGGCGAAGGGCGGCAGCGTGGTGTGCGCGGGCATCCACATGAGCGACATCCCGAGCTTCCCGTACGAGCTCTTGTGGGGCGAGCGCGTGCTGCGCTCGGTGGCGAACCTCACGCGAGCGGACGGCGATCGCTTCATGCGGCTGGCGCCCGAGGTCCCGGTGCGCACCGAGGTCGAGCCCTACCCGCTCGAGCGGGCGGGCGAGGCGCTCGACCGGCTCCGCGCGGGGCGGGTGCGCGGCGCCGCGGTCCTCGTGATGGATACAACTCCCGTCCCCGACGAGGAGCATGGATGAAGCTCTACATCTGCCATGGCACGTTCTCGAATCCGCTGCGCCCGGGCGGTCATCCGTGCCGCAACGCCTACCGGGCGCTGCGCGACGCCGGCCACGATCCGGAGCTGATCAAGGCGCGCGGCCTGGCCGTGCTGCCCGACGCCATCTTCAACCAGACCGAGGGGCGCCAGGAGGTCAAGCGCCTGACAGGCAGCACGATGGTCCCCGTGCTCGTGACCGACGACGGCGAGGTGGTGCGCGAGTCGAAGCGGATCGCCGAGTGGGCGCGCGACCACCCGGCGAAGGCCGGCGCGGCCGCCGGCTAGGGGCCCCTGCTAGGAGCCTCCGGGCCGCCGCATCAGGCGAGCGCCGACCGCGAGCTGCAGCCGTCGCGGCGCGAAGCGATTCGGCCGAAACGACGCGCGGACGTGCGGTCCGCCCGGTATCACCGAGCGCCGGCCGCGCTCGGCCGCCCGCAGCCCGTCCTCGGCCACGCGCTCGGGCGGCACGAACGTGAAGCCGGGCATGCGGTCGGTGAAGTAGTCGTTGTCGGCTGCCTCCTGGAAGCCGGTGCGCACGGGGCCGGGAAGCACCCCCGTCATCGTCACGCCCGCCCCGCGGACCTCGTCGTGCACCGCCTCGTTCCAGAAGTCGACGTACGCCTTGGCGGCGGCGTAGCCGGCGCTGTGGGGCAGCGGCTGGAGCCCGGATGTCGAGGAGACGCTGATCACGGCGCCTCGCCCGCGCTCCACCATCCCGGGCAGGTAGCGCGCGCTGAGATCGACCACCGCCTCGACGAGCACGCGCAGCTGCTTCAGCTCCTTCTCGCGACCGATGTCGACGAACGGCCCGTAGTAGCCGAAGCCCGCGCAGTTCACGAGCACCTCGACCGTGCGCCCGCGCTGCTCGAGCTCCGCCGCGAGCGCGTCGCGCGCGTCGGGGTCCGCGAGATCCGCGGACACGAAGCCGGCGTGCACGCGGTGGTCGCGCTCGATCTCGCCCGCGATGCGCTCGAGCTCCTCGGCGCGCCGCGCCACGAGCGTGACGCCGTGGCCGCGCCGCGCCAGCCCGCGCGCGAACTGCTCGCCGATCCCCGACGACGCGCCCGTGACCAGCGCGGTGGAGCTGTCCGATGGAGGCGGCAGGGCCATGGGGCCGCGGAAGATATTCGACGGAGCGTGCCTAGGCGGCGCGCGGAACGGCCTGGAGCGGCCCGCGTCCCGCGAGCATGCGGAAGTCCGCGAGCGCCCCGGCGACGGCGCGGAAGGCGTCCGGGTGGACGGCCATGCCGCAATGGCTCGAGTCGATCTCGATCTGCTCGGCGCTCGGGTCGAGGCACGCGCGCCAGTCGACGATCCCGTCGCTCTTCGAGTAGACCGACAGGTAGCCGACCTCGTGGTCGACCGGCGACTGGAGGTCCTCCCAGAAGTCGCTGCAGCAGTCGCCCCACCGGCACGAGTGCTTGAAGAATCGCTTGGCGCCGAGCGTGCCGAGCGTTCCGACCATGTACACCTGCGCGTGCACGAGCGGATGGACCGCGAGCGGGTCGAGCTGCGGTGACCCGAGCGTCACGATCCCCGACACCAGGTCCGGGCGCCGCACGGCCAGGACCTTGGCGAAGTTGCCGCCCCGGCTCTGGCCCACGATCGCGACCTTCCGGCCGCGCGTCTCGGCCATCGTCTCGAGTCGCTCCTCGAGCAACTCCACGGCGCTGGCGGAGCAGGCGACGTTGGCCCGGATGCCTGCCTTCCGGGTGTAGTGCCCGGTGCGGCGCAGCCAGCGGGTCATGATGCCCAGCGAGTCGTCTCCCGCCAGGAAGCCCGGGATCAGCATCACCGGCTGGCCGCCGGCGTCGTCGACGCCCGCGCCGCGGTACACGGGGTGACGCATCAGCGCCGCGGCCTCTCGACCGATCCGGCCCTCCCGCCAGATGGGGGGGAGGGCAAAAAGTGAACGAGCCGTCATCGAACCTCTTGATCACCCTACCCGCCCGACCGGCTGCGTATCCGTCGAGCTCGTACCCCCGTCCCCCTAATGGGGGAGCGCCTGGGCGCCATAAACCTCGATCTCGCTCCACGACTAGGATCCCGGCGTGCGCGCCGCGACGATCGTCGACGAGGAGATTCGCATCGAGGAGCACCCGGACCCCGAACCGGGGGCCGGCGAGGTGCTCGTCCGCGTCCGCGCGGCGGGCCTCAACGGGGCCGACATGCTGCAGCGCCGCGGGCGCTACCCGGCCCCGCCGGGAGCGCCGCAGGACATCCCCGGCCTGGAGCTGGCCGGCGAGGTGGCGGCGACCGGCCCGGGCGCGACCCGCTTCGCCGAGGGGGACCGGGTGATGGCCGTGGTGGCCGGCGGCGGCCAGGCCGAGCTCGCGCTGGTCCACGAGCGCGCCGCGATGCCGGTCCCCGACGCGCTCGACTGGCCCGCTGCGGGCGGCTTCCCGGAGGTCTTCACCACCGCTCACGACGCGCTCTTCACACAGGCCGGCCTGGCGCCCGGCGAGCACCTGCTGGTGCACGGCGCCGCCGGCGGCGTGGGCACCGCCGCCATCCAGCTCGGCCGGGCGGCCGGCGCGCGCGTGACCGCGACGGTCCGCAACGCCGCCCTGCGCGACGCGGTGGCCGATCTCGGCGCCGACGCGATCGACCCCGAGGGCTTCGCCGAGCGCGGGCCGTTCGATGTCGTGCTCGAGCTCGTCGGCGCCCCCAACCTCGCCGCCAACGTCGGTGCGCTGGCGACCGGCGGCCGGATCGTGGTCATCGGCATCGGCGCGGGGGCCAAGGGCGAGATCAACCTCGCCGCGCTGATGGGCGTCCGCGGGAGTGTCCGCGGCTCGACGCTGCGGGCCCGCGCGCTCGAGGAGAAGGCGATCGCCGCGCGTGCGGTGGAGCGCCACGTGCTGCCGCTGGTCGAGAGCGACGCTGTCACGGTGCCCGTGGCCGACACGTTCGCGCTCGACGACGCCGCGGCGGCGTACGAACGCTTCGCCGCGGGTGGAAAGCTGGGGAAAGTGGTGCTGAAAATCTGAGCGCCGAGGTGTCAGTGGCCGATGTATCGGCTACAACCCTTCCGTGGGGACGCCACTAGCGGACTCACTCGCTCTGACGGGGCGACGTGAGGAACGTAAAGCTCAGAATCGAGAGAAGCTGCTGGTGGCCGCCCGCAGGGTGTTTGCCACCAAGGGCCTCGGCGAGGCGACCGCGCGCGACATCGTGCGCGAGACCGACCTCGCGACCGGCACGTTCTACAACTACTTCGACTCGAAGGAGGACGCCTTCCGCACGCTCCTCGAGGAGCTGTCCACCAAGGCGCGTGCCGCGGTGAGGGCGCAGCGCACGCACCCCGGGGTCACGCTCGAGGAGCGGATCCATGACGCCTACCACGCGTACTTCGAGATCGCCGTCGAGGATGCCGAGCTGTTCGCCGTCTTCCGCCGCAACGCGGGCGCGATCGCGATGACGCGCGAGGAGGCCCTGTTCGAGTCGGGGGTTGCCGACCTGTTCGCCGACCTCGGCGAGTGGGCGGGCGCGGCCGAGCTCCCGAACGTAGATCTCGCATATCTCTCTACCGCGATGCTCGGGACCGGCTTCCAGCTCGCCGCTCATCTGATGGACCGTCAGCCGCCCGACGTCGATGCGGCCGCCAACTTCTGCACCCGCCTGTTCATGGGCGGGATTCCGGCGCTGCCAGAGGGATAAGATCGCGCCGATGAGCGGCGCCGATGGGGGAGGGACGGCCGCTGAGATCGTCTTCGACCGCGCGACGAAGACGTATCCCGGCCAGCACCAGCCTGCCGTGAACGAGCTGTCGCTGCGGATCGGCGCCGGCGAGATCTGCATGCTGGTCGGCCCGTCGGGGGGCGGCAAGACGACAGCGTTGAAGATGATCAACCGCCTGATCGACTTCGAGGACGGCGACATCACGATCGACTCGCAGAGCGTGCGCTCGCTCGACGTGACCGAGCTGCGCCGCGGGATCGGCTACGTGATCCAGCAGATCGGGCTGTTCCCGCACATGACCGTCGAGACGAACATCGGCACGGTCCCGCGCCTGCTGGGCTGGGACAAGGGCCGCATCCGCGAGCGCTCGCGCGAGCTGATCGCGCTCGTGGGCCTCGACCCCGAGCGCGACGGGCGCCGCTACCCGGCGCAGCTCTCGGGCGGCCAGCGCCAGCGGATCGGCCTGGCCCGGGCGCTCGCCGCCGACCCGCCGGTGATGCTGATGGACGAGCCGTTCGGCGCGCTCGACCCGATCACCCGCGACCGCCTGCAGCAGGAGTTCCTGGCGCTCCAGGCGCGCATTCGCAAGACCGTGGTGTTCGTGACCCACGACATCGACGAGGCGATCAAGATGGGCGACCGGATCGCCGTGCTGCGCGAGGGTGGCGTGCTCGCGCAGTACGACTCGCCGGACAAGATCCTCGCCGAGCCGGTCGACGACTTCGTGGCGCAGTTCGTGGGCGCCGACCGCGGCCTCAAGCGGCTGTCGCTGCGCCGGCTGGGCGAGATCGAGCCGATCCCCGCGCCCTCGGCGAAGCCGGGCGACAACGCCCAGGCGGCGCTCGGACGGCTCCAGCGTGCGGGCTTCGAGAACCTTGTGATCGTCGACCAGGACGGACACCCCACGGGGCTCCTGCCTAGGGCCCGGCTCGCGGCCGAGCGCGTGCCCGAGGACGGCGCCCAGCCGATCGAGGCGATCGGCACTCCGGACATGCAGCTGCGCGACGCGCTGTCGATCATGCTGTCCCAGACCGGCAGCCACCTTGTGGTCGTCGACGAGGACGGGCGCCTCAAGGGGCTCGTTTCGGCCGACCTGATCAGCGAGGCGCTGGCCTCGGGGGTCGCCGCGTGAGCGTCGCAGTGCTCGCCCAGACCGTGATCCCGGACTTCGGGGGCGGCGGTGCGAACTCGTGCGTGCGCCAGGACAAGCTGTTCTGCTGGGACTGGTTCCGGGCGCACTGGAGCGACACCTTCCAGCCCAAGCTCATCGACCACATCGAGCTCACCCTGATCGCCATGGGGATCGGCTTCGTGATCGCGTTCGCGCTGGCGATGCTCGCGTACCGGTTCGTGCCGCTCGAGACGCCGATCTCGATGCTCACCGGCCTGCTGTTCACGATCCCGAGTGCCGCGCTCTTCCAGCTGCTGGTGCCGATCTCGGGGCTCACGACGCTCACCGTCGAGATCGCGCTCGTCTCCTACACGCTGCTGATCCTGTTCCGGAACATCGTCGTGGGATTGCGCGGCGTGTCCGACGAGGTGCGCGAGGCGGCCCGTGGCATGGGGCTGACCCGCCGCCAGACGCTGTGGCGCGTGGAGCTGCCGCTCGCCGTGCCCGAGATCCTCGCCGGCGTGCAGGTCGCCACCGTCACGGTCATCAGCCTCGCGACCGTCGGCGCGTTCATCGTCGACCGCGGCCTCGGCAGCCCGATCTTCACGGCGATCCAGACCTCGTTCAACACCGAGCTGATAGCGGCCGGGCTGCTCACCACCCTGCTCGCCCTGGTGGCCTACCTGATCATCGCCGTGGCGCAGCGGCTGCTCACGCCCTGGGCCGTGAGGGGCCGCCGATGAACGACTTCCGCGATGCGATCACCTTCATCGGTGACCACACCGGCCTCCTCTGGGACAAGTCGGTCGAGCAGCTCCTGCTCTCGGCCGCCGCGATCGGCGTGGCGCTGGTCATCGCGCTTCCGCTGGGCCTCTGGCTCGGGCACATCCACCGCGGCGCGTGGCTCGCCATCAACGTGGCCAACGTCGGGCGCGCACTGCCGAGCCTCGCGCTGATCGCGATCGGCATCGGGATCCTCGGGCTCGGCTTCGTAAACGTCATGGCCGCGCTCGTCGTGCTGGCGGTGCCGCCGCTGTTGACGAACACCTACGTCGCCATCGACGGCGTGGACCGCGACGCGGTCGAGGCGGCGCGCGGGATGGGCATGAGCGAGCTCCAGGTGCTGACGCGCGTGGAGCTGCCGCTCGCCCTGCCGCTGATATTCGCCGGCATCCGAACCGCCTCCGTGTACGTCGTCGCGACCGCGATCCTCGCCGCGATCGCCGGCGGCGGCGGACTGGGCGAGATCATCTTCAACCAGGCCAGCTACCGGCTCGCCGGTGTGCTGGCCGCGGCGATCTGGGTATCGGTGCTCGCGCTGCTCGTGGAGGGCGTGTTCGCCTTGATCCAGAGGCTCGTGACACCCGCGGGGCTGCGCCGGACGGCGCCCGCGGTTGGACCTGTTGTCGACACAGCTGGAACCAGCTGACGAAGGGGGAGGACGAATGAACTGGATAAGGGTGCGCACGCTCACGAGCGTGGTGATCGCACTGGTGCTGGCCGCCGCGGTTGCGGCCTGCGGATCGAGCGACAAGAACGAGTCGAGCACCAGCGCGAGCTCGGCGCCGTCGGGTCAGCCCGGGAAGGGCAAGCCGGCGGTCACGCTCGGCGACAAGAACTTCACCGAGCAGTACATCCTCGGGGAGCTCTACAGGCAGGCGCTCGAGGCGAAGGGCTTCAAGGTGAACCTGAAGCGCAACATCGGCAGCTCGGAGATCATCGACAAGGCGCTGACGAGCGGGAAGATCGACATGTACCCCGAGTACATGGACGTCATCAACGCCGTGATCGCCGGCGGCAAGGAAAACGACCGGCCCAAGAGCGCCGAGGAGGCGTACACGCGTGCGAAGGCGTTCGAGGAGAAGCGCGGCTTCGCGGTTCTCGACAAGACGCCGTTCTTCAACGCGGACGCGAATGCGGTGAAGCCCGAGTTCGCGCAGAAGCACGGGCTCCGCTCGACCGCCGACCTGAAGAAGCTCAAGTCGTTCAAGTTCGGGGCGCCGCCCGAGAACAAGACGCGCTTCCAGGGAGTGGTCGGGATGAAGGAGGTCTACGGGCTCAACAACCTCGAGTTCAAGCCGCTGGCCATCGGGCTCCAGTACAAGGCGCTCGACCAGGGGCAGATCGACGTCGCCGCCGTGTTCACCACGGACGGCCAGCTCCAGGGCGGCAAGTACACCGTCCTGACGGACCCGGAGGGGATCTTCGGCTACCAGAACGTCGCGCCTGTGATCAGCAAGAAGGTGCTCTCGGCGGAGGGTCCGGCGTTCGCGCAGACCCTGAACGCCGTCAGCTCGAAGCTGACGGTCGAGGCGATGCGGAAGATGAACGCGGCCGTCGACCTCGACAAGCAGGACGAGGCCAAGGTCGCCGGCCAGTTCCTGTCGGCGAACGGGCTGAAGTAGTCAGCGCAGGAGGATCGCTGCCCGTCCTCAACCTCTGAGGGCGGGCAGCACCTTCTCGCCGTAGGTGCGGATCGCGCCATGCGGGTCCGCGCCCGAGTTGTTCATCACCACGACGATCGTCGCGCCGAGCTTCTCGATCTCACGCAGGCGCTCGGCGTGCATGCCGGCGTCGGAGCCGATCACGAACTGCTCCTTCAGGTCGTCGTCGGAGAGCTGCTTCGAGCCCTCCTCATACATCGCCTTCGGGTCGTGCCAGTCGTCGGTGTAGAACTCGTCCGGCTGGGCGCCCTTCCACACGCGCGCGCCCTCGAGCGCGGCGTCGTCGTCCTCGGCCCAGGACACGCCGGCCTGGAGCAGGATCTCGCCCGGCTCCTTGCCGGCGTTCTCGGCGGCTCCCTTGTACGCGTCGATCAGGTCCGGCACGGTCTCGGGGTCGGCCAGCGTCCACAGGCCATCGCCCCAGCGGCCGGCTACCGCGGCCGCCCGCGGGCCGAACGCCGACACGTAGATTGGCGGGCGCCGCTCGGGCCGCGTGTGGAGGTACGCGCGCTTGGTCTTGAAGTGCTCTCCGTCGTGGTCCACCCGCTCGCCGTCGAACAGCCGGTGGATCAGCTCCAGCGCCTCCTCCATCCGCTCGACCTGCTTTGCGACCGGCGGCCAGTCGGCGCCCAGCGGCGACTCGTTCAGCGACTCGCCGGAGCCGAAGCCCAGGTACGGCCGGCCGGGGTACATCGTCTCGAGCGTGGCCCACGCCTGCGCGATCAGCACCGGGTGGTAGCGCGGGCCCGGAGGCGTCACGCCGGTGCCGAGCGGCACGCGCTTCGTGGCCTGCGCGGCGGCGCCGAGCCACACCCAGGCGTGGCCTGACTCGCCCGGCTCCCACCACGGCTGGAGGTGGTCCGAGCAGCCGATGCCGTCGAAGCCGGCGTCCTCGGCCTCGACCGCTTGGCGCAGCAGGTCGTCCGGCGGGAACTGCTCGTGGGCGCAGAAGTGGAAGTAGCGGGCCATGACGGCATCGCTACCCGAGGTCGCGGAGGTGTATGCATCGTGGCCCGCCACGACCAGGAGGACTGCAGATGACCGGAGGCTCGTACGAGACGATCCTGTACGCGACCGAGGGGCCGATCGCGACGATCACGCTGAACCGGCCGGACTCGCTCAACACGATCGTGCCGCCGATGCCCGACGAGGTGGAGGACGTGGTCACGGCCGCCACCCGCGACCAGGAGGTCAAGGTGATCGTGCTGCGCGGCGCCGGCCGGGCCTTCTGCGCGGGCTACGACTTCTCCGGCGGGCTGCAGCACTGGAGCGCCGGGATCACCACCGACGGCCGCTGGGACCCGGGCAAGGATTTCGCATGGTCCACGTCACAGCTCGTCGCGCCCACGCAGAAGCTGATGAGCGTGTGGCGCACGCCCAAGCCGGTGATCGCGCAGGTGCACGGCTGGTGCGTGGGCGGCGGCAGCGACTTCGCGCTGTGCGCCGACCTGGTGGTGGCGAGCGAGGACGCCGTGATCGGCACCCCATACAGCCGCATGTGGGGCGCGTACCTGTCCGGCATGTGGATCTACCGCCTGGGGCTGGCGCGGGCCAAGTACCACGCCCTCACCGGTCGCCCGCTGTCGGGACGGGAGGCGGCGGAGTGCGAGCTGATCAACGACGCGGTGCCGTTCGAGCGGCTCGAGCACACGGTGCGCGAGCTGGCCGGCGACCTGGCCTCGCTGCCGTCGTCGCAGCTCGCGGCGATGAAGCTGGTCGTGAACCACGCCTACGAGCAGCAGGGCCTGGCGGGCACGCAGACCCTCGGGCCGATCCTCGACGGGCTGATGCGCAACACGCCGGACGCGCTCGAGTTCATCGAGCGAGCCGAGCGGGAGGGCGTGGCCGCCGTGGCCCGGGAACGCGACAGGCGCTTCGGCGACTACAGCACCGCGCCGTCTGAGAGGCGGCCGGACCCAAGCCACGTGATCGCGCCCGAACCCCGGTAACCTCGCGCCGGGCATGGCGGTCGAAAGCGTCCGAGCGAACGGGATCGAGCTGGCCTACGAGACAGCGGGCCACGCCGCGGATCCGCCGCTGGTCCTGATCCACGGGCTCAGCCGGCAGCTGATCGACTGGCGCGACGAGCTGATCGACGCGTTCGCGGCGCGCGGGCTGTTCGTGATCAGGTTCGACAACCGCGACGCGGGCGAGTCGACCCACCTGCACGACGCCGGGCCCGCGGACCTCGCCGCCGTCTACTCCGGCGACTCGTCGGCCGCGGCCTACGCGCTGTCGGACATGGCGGCCGACACGGCCGGCCTGATCGACGCACTCGGACTCGGCTCCGCCCACGTGGCGGGCGTCTCGCTGGGCGGGATGGTCGCCCAGACGCTGGCGATCGAGCACCCGGACCGCGTTCGCAGCCTCACCTCGATCATGTCGACGACCGGCGAGCGGGAGGTGGGGCAGCCCACCCCGGAGGCCCAGCAGGTGCTCACCTCGTCGCCGGCGAGCAACGTGGAGGAGGCGGTGGCGCTGCGGCTCGCGAGCCAGCGGGTGATCGGTTCGCCGGGCTTCGACCGCGACGAGGCCTGGATCGCCCAGAACGCGGCGCGCGCCTACGAGCGCGCGTTCGACCCCGCTGGGGTCGGCCGGCAGCTGGCGGCGATCGTGGCGTCCGGCGACAGGACGGCGCGCCTCCGCGAGCTCGACGTGCCGGCGCTCGTGATCCACGGCGAGGAGGACCCGCTGATCGGGCTGAGTGGAGGCCGGGCCACCGCCGCGGCGGTCCCCGGCGCCGAGCTGATCACGATCCCCGGCATGGGCCACGACCTGCCGCAGGGCGTGTGGGACCTGGTGGTCGGCGCGATCGCCGATCTGGTGATGCGCGTCGAGCGAGTCCCGGCCTAGTGGAGATGCCCTGATGGAGCTGCGCGACCGAGTGGCCGTCGTGACCGGCGGTGCCTCCGGCATCGGCCGCGCGATGGCGCGGCGCTTCGCCGAGGAGGGCGCGCGCGGGGTGGTGGTCGCGGACCTCGACGGGCCCGGCGCCGAGGCGGTCGCGGCCGAGATCGGGGAGCGAGCCGTGTCGACCCGCACCGACGTGGCGCGCGAGGAGGACGTGGACGCGCTGCTGGCCGCGGCGCGCGACGCCTTCGGCGAGATCGACCTCTTCTGCGCGAACGCGGGCGTGGGCGTCGGCACCGACGTGCTCGCCTCCGACGAGGAGTGGGACCTCGCGTTCGGCGTGAACGTGCGCGCGCACATCCTCGCGGCGCGCAAGCTGGTGCCCGGCTGGGTGGAGCGCGGCGAGGGCTACTGGCTGACCACCGCCTCGGCGGCCGGGCTGCTCACACAGATCGGCTCGGCGCCCTACTCGGTGACCAAGCACGCGGCGGTCGCCTTCGCGGAGTGGCTGTCGGTGACCTACGGCGATCGCGGGCTGGGTGTGAGCTGCCTCTGCCCGATGGGCGTGAACACCGCGATGCTCAACGCAGGGCTCGACGCCGGCGGCCAGGAAGGCCTGGGCACCCGCGTGGTGGCGGCCACCGGCACGGTGCTCGAGCCGGAGGAGGTGGCCGGCGTGGTGGTCGAGGCGCTGCGCGAGGAGCGCTTCCTCGTGCTCCCGCATCCCGAGGTGCTCGAGTTCTTCCGCCGCAAGGGCGCGGACTACGACCGCTGGCTCAAGGGCATGCGGCGGCTGCAGGCGACGGTGACCGGCGGCTGACTACTTCCCGGGCTCCGTGTCCGTGACGGTCCCGCAGAGCTCGTCCGCGACGTTGTAGCCGTAGCTCGTGGTCGTTCCGTCCTTGACCTTGGTGCGGATATCCCCGTCGCCGTCATTATCAACCGCAATCGGAATTGCGCTGGCGACTCGCGGTAGCTACGTCTGCGGGCTACGCGAGCAGCGAGGTGACGATAAGGCAAAGGCCTACAACTGCCATGAAAATCTCGAAGGCGATCAGCCATCGGGACGCGAGGAGAGCCTCATACCTAGTCCGGGCATTACCGACCAAGCGATGACGGTAGCGCCGCAACCACCACGGAAGCCCCCACAACGACCACACGAATACGACGCCACCCGCGAGGGCTACGCCAACGTTCACTGGCCGATCGCGAAGGCCCCAGCGCCGATGAGCGGCGCAGCGCCCTCGGCACAGTGAACCGCCGCTGCACCTTCAGTGATGTAGGCACAGGCGCCCACGAACGCAACTCCGCTCACGACGGCGACGCCACCGACGACATGCTCCCAGAAGCTCGTGGTAGGCACGATCGGAACGTATGGCCCGTCCGAGCCCCCTCCACCGCACGCCGACACGTCAGTGCTCGCGCAATACACGGCCCCCGTGGGATCGGTCACGTTGGTGGGATCGCCGCCCGCATACGCAAGCCGATCTTGCCTGAGCGGGTCCGTCGGCTGCTCGACCGGATCGAGCTGCGACCAGCGCCCGAGCCGCGGCGAGTAGTAGCGCATGCCGAACTTGTACCAGTTGGTCGTGTCGTGGTAGCCGGACGCGAACTGCCACGGGTTGTAGACCGTCCCCGTGATCGTCGTAACGCCATACGGCTCGTACTTATAGGTGTTTTGCGCGACACCGTTCGAGTCCGTGAGCGCTACGGCGGAGCCGAGGCCGTCGAACACGTAGTAGTACGGCGCACCCGCTCCGATTCGCATGGACTGGAGCCTGCCCTCGTCGTCGCGGCGGTAGAACGTCGAGCTCGAGCCTGATGTCTCGTATCCGACGCCCATCGCATTGTTGATGAACGTCTTGCCCCCGGCGCTCGCCCGCTCGAACTGGTTCGTGTTCGCGTGCGAGAGCGCGATCGAGGCCTCGCCCGCGACGCCGCTCATCGCGGCCGTCTGCTCCTTGGCGTTGTAGGTCGCCGAGAACGTCCCGCCGGAGATCGTGTTGCCCGCCGCGTCCGCCGAGTAGACCGTTGCGCCGGTCGGCGCCGGCGTGCAGTCGTAGTCGGGCTGCGTGCCGGCTACGGTCCAGCACAGCTCGTTCGCCGCGTTGTAGCCCATGCTCGTCCGGACGCCGTCCTTCTCCTTGTAGAGCATGTTGCCGTTGCCGTCGTACACGTACGAGTAGCTGTGGCCGTCGAGGTTGCTGACACCGGTCAGGCGGTTCGCCGGTCCGTAGGAGAACGAAGCCTGGGCCCCGGTCTTGTCGGTCACGGTCTGGCGCAGCCCCGTGTCCACGCCGCTGTCGCTATAGCCATAGCTGAAGTCGGAGATGGTGGTTGCGCCCTTAACCGCCTTGATCCGCTTGAGACGCCCCGGGCCCTGGTTGCCGGATGACCCGTCCTCCCACGTCGCCGTCATGACGACGCCGTTCGGATAGGTCGTCGTCTTCCGCTCGTTGTCGTCGGTGTAGGTGAACGTGGTCGCCGCGCTGTCGCCGGGCGCCAGCATCGAGTCGAGCAAATTCGATGGTCCGTACCCGTACACGGTGAGCCCGCCCGCGTCGCTGAAGAAGACGAGGTTGCCGGCATCGTCGTAGGCGTATGCGTTGACCTGCCCACCCGGGAAGGTCTCCTTCGTCAGCCGGTTGAGCGCGTCGTACTCGTACGTCGTGCTGCCGGTCGCGTCGATGCGCTGAGTGATGTTGCCGTTCTCGTCGTATCCGTAGGCGACCCACGTACCGTCGTTGTACGCGACCTGCTGGACTCGGTCGAGCGCGTCGTAGGTGTAGGTCGCCACCTTGCCGCGGCCGTCGGTGCGCGTCTTCACCGTGTGCGGATGGGCCGGGTCGTACGTGAATGATTCGGTGCCCAGCGCCGTCCCCGCGCGGTCGATCGTCGTCAGGTCGCCGTTCGTGTAGCCATAGTCGGTGATCCCGCCCGCCGGGTCGGTGATCGTGTTGGGGGTACCGTCGGAGTTCGGGTCGATCTTGATCTGGTTCCCAGCCGGATCGGTCACCTTCGTCAGGTTTCCGTTCGGGGTGTTGTACTCGTACGAGGACTGGTGGCCCTGCGTGTCGGTCGAGGTCTTCTGCAGCCAGAAGCGCGGGTCTGTCTGGTCGGTGATCGCCGCGTCGTAGCCGACCGAGGTCGACAGCTGGTTCGACTGTCCGGTCGCCTGTTGTGACTTGGTGTCCTTGAAACGGTCGTTGGCGTCGTATTCGATCTGCAACGACTGGTTGAGGGCACTCGTGAGCTTCGTGACGTCGGAGTGATCCGTGTAGTCCTTGTCTCGCTTCTTGCCGCGTCCGTCGATCGTCTTAACGACACGCTGACGCTCGTCCCAGCAGTACTTGATCGTGTGGTTGTTCGGGTCGGTCTCGATCGTCTCGCCCTTCGCCTTGCTCGAGCTGGAGCAGTCCGAGTCGAGCGACGTCGGGTACGAGTACTGCGTAAGCGGGCCGGTCGTGTGCGCCGCGTCCGTCCAGCGCCTGATCGATGTAACCCGGTAGAGCGAGTCGTAGGTCATGTGGGTCACGTTCCCGCGCGGGTCCGTGACATCCGTGAGGTTCTCGTTGGCGTCGTAGGCGTAGTGCGTGACCTTGCCGTCGGGGTTCGTGTAGCTCGTCAGCAGGTTGCCGGTGTAGCCGTAGTGCCAGCTTCGCTGCGGGGTCGCTCGGTCGGTGATCGTGTCGAGCCAGCCCGAGCCGTTGTACGTCAGGGTCAGCGTGTTGTTCGACGTTCCCTGGTCGTGCGTGTCCTTGATCGAGGACATCTTGCCGCTCGGTCCGCCGTAGTTGAACGTGATCGTGTTGTCGTTGCGGTCCTTGTCGGACGTGAGCGATCCGGTCGAATCGAAGTTGAGCTTCTCGTCCGACTGACGGTAGGCGAGCTTGAAGGTTCCGTCGGCGTTCTTCTTGAGGTCGGCGTTCATGCCGGTCGGCGTGTCGTAGCTGCCGTCGTCCTTCTTGTCGTAGGGCGCCCAGAAGCCGCTCGGGCCGTTGAAGTTCTGCGTCGTGTCGCCACCGTCGGGCTTGAGCCAGACGTCGTAGCCCGTGCTCAGGCGCCAGTAGTGCCCGAGATCGTCGCTTCCGCCGGAGTTGACGTCCTCCTCGCGGTTGTTGAAGTAGCGCTTGAGGTCGAGGTCATGCCCGGCCGTGCCCGGGATGTGGATGTCCGACTCCTCGAGGATCAGGTTGCCGTTCCCGACGTTGGTCTTCAGCACGGCGCGGTCCGACAGGCGCTGATCGTTGTACGTCCAGCGATCCTGCACGCCGGTCCGCGCGTGCCACTCGACCTCGAGGTAGGGGTCGTTCGAAGTCCCGGTCGACTCGGACGCCGAGATGTGCATCAGGTTGTTGGTCCCCACGTCCTTGAGGACGACGCCGTAGTTGCTCTGGCTGTTGTCGACCCAGTCACGTACGAGCTTGCGGGCCTGGATGTTCCACCAGCCGGCGCCGCCGCTGCCCATCGTCGTGTTGCGCCCGTCGTAGGCCGAGTCGATGTCGCCGCCGGCGGGCCACGAGCTCGTCCCGTCGGAGGTGTTCCACGTTCGCCCGGTCGTCGAGCTGCGCTTGACGTGGTAGAGCTGGACCTCGCGCTGCGCGCCGTCCTCGACGTGGAAGGAGAACTGGCCCTCGAGAACCTCGGCGTCCTTCGGCACGGCCGAGAGGTCGTACTTCACGAACGCGCGGTGCGGGTTGCCGCTGCTGTCGGTGCCGAGGTCGAAGCGGCTCGACGCGGAGCCGCAGAAGCTGGTGTTGGCGCTCGAGCCGCCGACGAGGTAGCAGTCGTCGGTGACCGACGCGATCGTCGTCGTCGGGTCGACGGTCACCGGGTACTGGCGCTCGTCGGCCGCGAGCCACTTGGCGTCGGGTGTGATCGTCATGGCATAGCCGGACTCGGTGGCGTGCAGCTTGAGCGACACGTCATCCGACGACGCCCCCGCCGCGTCGCTCATCGCCGGCGCCGCGAAGGCGAGCTGGGCGTTGCCGGCGGAGTCGACGAGATCGACTCCGCCGGCATCGTTCTCGCGTGCCCGCAGCCCGTCGCTGACGCTGAGATCGAAGGTGAACTTGCGGGTCGAATCCGCCCCCTGGAGGACGAGCGCCTCCTTGGCGCGGCTCGGCTCGGCCGCATAGGTCACGTTCACGCCCGGGAGCGCGCCGGTGTAGCCGGCCACGTTGCCCGAGGCGGCGGCGCGAGCCGAGCCCGCCCCGCGAAGCGAGAAGGCGACGGCGGCGTCGCCGCTCGAGACCCGGACGGACTTGCCGTCGAGCGAGTTCGGCAGCTCGAGCGAGTAGCTGTCGCCCCTGCTCTCGAACGCGTAGCCGGGAGCGTCGCTCGTGGTCAGCGTGTCGTCGATTGGCTTCCAGTCGCCGCCATCGCGGTAGTTGACCGGGGCCAAATAGGACTGCGTCACGTAGGTGCCGGCGTCGGTCTCGTACGTGTCCGAGGTCCGCGTCCTGAAACGCGAGAGCTCGCGCACGATGCGCGGATGCGTGCGATCGGCCCGGTTCGCGGACGCACCACTCCCGGCGGCGCCCGCGCTCAGCACCGCTCCGAGCGCCAGGGCCACGGCGGCCAC
>JBJMLK010000249.1:0-16355 GCA_045805345.1 Thermoleophilaceae bacterium
CCTCCCGAAGATCGAGGAGGTCATGCGCCGCCACATCAAGGCCGACGAGGAGTTCGAGCGCAGCGACGTGAGCCCGGACGCCGCGCTCGAGCGGTTCCGCGGCGAGGACCAGCCCTACAAGGTCGAGCTGATCGAGGACCTCGTCCGCGACCAGGGCGTCGAGTCTGTGTCGCTCTACCGGAACGGGCCGTTCACCGACCTGTGCCGCGGACCGCACGGCCCGACGACCAAGCGGATCAAGGCCCTCAAGCTCACCTCGGTGGCCGGCGCGTACTGGCGCGGCGACTCCGACCGGCCGATGCTCACGCGCATCTACGGCACGGCGTTCCTGTCGAAGGAGGATCTCGACGCGCACCTGAAGCGGCTCGAGGAGGCGCGCGCCCGCGACCACCGCAAGCTCGGGCGCGAGCTCGACCTGTTCATGTTCAGCGAGGTCTCGCCCGGGTCGCCGTTCTGGAAGCCCGCCGGCATGGCCATCTGGAACGAGCTGACCGGGCTCTGGCGCGTGGAGAACGCGCGCCGCGGCTACCGCGAGGTCAAGACGCCGATCCTCTACGACGCCGACCTCTGGCGCCAGTCGGGCCACTGGGACAAGTACCGCGACAACATGTACTTCACGGACGTCGAGGGGCGGGAGATGGGGCTCAAGCCGATGAACTGCCCCGCCCACATCCAGATCTACAAGTCGGATCGCCGGTCATATCGCGACCTCCCCGTCCGCTACTCGGAGGCGGGGCTGGTCCACCGCCACGAGCCGAGCGGCGTGCTCCACGGCCTCCTGCGCGTGCGCCACATCACCCAGGACGACGCCCACATCTTCTGCACCGAGGAGCAGATCGAGCAGGAGGTGGTCGGCTGCCTCGACTTCGGCTTCTTCCTCTACCGGATCTTCGGCTTCGAGCCGCGGCTCGAGCTGTCGACCAGGCCTGACGTGAGGATCGGAAGCGACGAGATGTGGGACGCCGCCGAGGCCGCGCTCGCCCGTGCGCTCGACTCACAGGGGCTGGCGTACGAGCTGAACGAGGGCGACGGCGCGTTCTACGGCCCGAAGATCGACCTCCACATGACCGACTCGATCGGCCGCTCGTGGCAACTCGGCACCGTGCAGCTCGACTACTCGATGCCGGAGCGGTTCGGGCTCGAGTACACGGGCGCCGACAACGCCGAGCACCGTCCCGTGATGATCCACCGCGCGCTGCTCGGGTCGTTCGAGCGCTTCATCGGGATCCTGATCGAGCACTACGCCGGCGAGTTCCCGCTCTGGCTGGCGCCGGTCCAGGCGCTGGTGCTGCCGATCGCGGACCGCCATCTCGGTTACGCGCGCGCGGTCGGCGCCGAGCTGTCGGCCGCGGGCCTGCGGGTGGAGGTCGACGACCGCACCGAGTCGATCGGGCGGAAGATCCGCGACGGCGAGCTGCGCAAGGCGCCGTACATGCTGGTGGTGGGGGACCGCGAGCAGCAGGCGCGGGAGGTGGCCGTGCGCCGTCACCGCGAGGGCGACGCCGGGTCGGCGAACGTCGCGGACTTCGCCGAGCGCGCCAGCGCGGAGATAGCGGCGCGCGGTGCGGCGGATTCGGGAGCCGCGGGCGGTTGACACGCCCGATCCGCCGGTATACTGGGCCGCGAATGACAGGCACTTCCCATCCGGCTGCCGCTGCCCTTTGACGTCTAGCCGGACCTCCTTGTAGTGCCGATCCCTCGCAGGTTCGATCGGCGCCCGCCCGAGCGGGACACGACACGAGTCAACGAGCGCATCCGGGTGCCCGAGGTGCGGCTGATCGGCGAGGACGGCGCGCAGGTGGGCGTGGTCCCGACCGACCAGGCGCTGCGCTACGCCCAGGAGCGCGACCTCGACCTCGTGGAGGTGGCCGCCGATGCTCGCCCACCGGTGGTGCGCGTGCTCGACTACTCGAAGTACAAGTACGAGCAGGAGCAGAAGGCCAAGGCCGCCCGCCGCCACCAGAAGCAGGTCACCGTCCGCGAGATCAAGCTGCGTCCGAAGATCGCGACCAACGACTACGAGACCAAGAAGGGCCACGTGGTCCGCTTCCTCAAGCACCAGGACCGCGTGAAGATCACGATCATGTTCCGCGGCCGCGAGACGACGCACCCCGAGCGCGGCGAGGCTCTGCTGATGCGCCTCGCGGAGGACGTGGCCGAGCTGGGCACGGTCGAGCAGCGCCCGACCCAGGACGGTCGCAACATGACGATGCTGCTGGCGCCGACGCGCCGGCAGGAGGACGAGAAGCCGGCCGAGGACGGGCAGCCGGCCGAGGGCGCAGCGCCGGCTCCTGAGGCCGAGACGCCCGGCCCGGAGGCCGAGACTCCCGCCCCGGCGGCCGAGACGCCCGCCGAGGCCGAGAAGCCGGCCGACGAGAAGCCGGCCGACGCCGCCTAGCGCTACTTCCGCCGAAGACGTGGGTTTCGGCAGGCGATGATGCGTCTCGCTCCAGTGGCCGCGGCAGCCGCCCTCCTCCTGGTGCCGGCGGCGGCTTCGGCCAGCTGTCGCTCGAAGATCGGCGCCGGCGCGCACGTCGTGGAGCGGACGAAGAACGCCGTCGTCTACCGCCGGCACGACGACCCCAAGATCAACAACACGTTCTACGGCTGCGAGCTCCGCACCGGCAAGTTGCGGCGAGTCAACAGGTTCCAGGAGCAGCGCGTGGGCGACTTCAAGCTCGCCGGCCGCTACCTCGGCTACACGCTCTGGGTCGAGGAGGGGGCGTCGAGCGACGTCCTGCAGAACCTCCACGTGCTCGACCTTCGCACCGGGAAGGAGCGGCTCGTGCACGGCGCGGTGGAGCCGCCCACTCCGTCGAAGGGCGACCAGTTCGAGGGGATCGCGTCCTACGTGCTCAAGCCGAACGCCTCGGTGGCCTGGATCGCGGAGTTCAGGCCGGATCCGAACGACGTCGCCACGTCGTTCCAGGTGAACAGGATCGAGACAAGCCGGGACGACGCCTTCACCACCCTCGACTCAGGCGACGGCATCGCGCGGCGTTCGATGGCGCTGAGCGACGACGGCAAGCACGTCTACTGGCGACACGGCAAGGCCGCGCGCACCGCTCGCCTCAGGTAGCCGGCTACCAGGGCCGCACGAAGCGGTGCACCACGCCCGCCTCGTCGAAGCCGAGGCGACGGTAGGCCGTCGTTGCCCAACCGGTCAGCTCGCACTCCACGAAGATGGGGTTGGCCTTCTCGCGGCGAGCGGTCGCCGCGGCCTTCCAGATCACCTCGCGGCCCACGCCGTGGCCCTGCGAGCGGGCCAGCGCCTCGACCTCCACGAGCTTGGCGCCGTCCTCGCGGATCCTCAGGAGGCAGTAGGCGGCCACCTCGTTGCCGACGAGCGCCGCGTAGGCACGAAGGGGCGCGTAAAGGTGCTGGAGCGAGCCGACCCGCACGGCCTCGGCGGCGACGTCGAGGTCGCGGTGCGTCTTGCGGATCGCCGCGGAGCGCGCGGCTTCGAGGCGTTCGACGGGGACCTCGCTCACGCCGGAGGTGTCCATGGGGCGGTCGGGATGGCGGCGAAGGGCCATCAGCGCTGTGCGGCTCACCACCCAGCCGCGGCCCGCGAACTCGGGCGCGAGCCGGGCCCCCGCCTCGGCGTCGTCGATCCGCACGGCGCGGTGGGGCAGGAACGCCTGGAGCCGCTCGGCCTCCTCGATGAGCGCCGGGGCGTCCACGTCGCCGGCGTGGGCGTGCACCACGAGCACGTTCAGGTCGGTGACGCGCACGAAGTCCCCCCGGTAGAGCTGGGTGCCCCATTGGCTGGGCTCGACGCGGCTCGCCAGCGCCTCGTCCAGCTCGCGCTGGACCTCGAGGCAGCGATCGAAGGCGCTCGTTGGGACGGAGGAGATCTCCATGGTGTCCCGGTTATCGGCAGCGGCGGGCGAATCTCATAAAGAAATGACGAAGGATTTGCACCCAGCGGCTCCGCGAGCGGCGCGGCGGCAGTGGCCGGCTCTGCTTCAATAGGCGCGCGATGCCGAAGGTGAAGACGCATTCCGGCGCCAAGAAGCGCTTCAAGATCACCGCCAAGGGCAAGGTGAAGGCGCGCCACGCCATGCGCAGCCACATCCTCGGCAAGAAGAACTCCAAGCGCCGCCGCCGGCTCGACGCGCCCAAGATGCTCGCCGACTCCGACAAGGCCACCGTCAAGACCCTGCTGCGCAAATGAGCCGGGTCAAGCGGTCAGTCAACGCCCGCAAGAAGCGCCGCGCCGCCCTGGCGCGGACCAAGGGCTATCGCGGCGAGGCCCACTCGAGCTACAAGCGCGCGAAGGAGGCCCTGCTCAAGGCGGACGCATACGCGTACCGCGACCGCCGCAACCGCAAGCGCGACTTCCGCCGCCTGTGGATCACCCGCATCAACGCCGCCGCGCGCCGCGAGGGCATGAGCTACAGCGAGCTGATGCACGGCCTCCGGCTCGCGGAGATCGAGCTGGACCGCAAGGTCCTGGCGGACATCGCCGTCCGCGACCCCGAGACGTTCCGACGTTTTACCGAGCGCGCCCGGGAGGCGGCGGCTGCCTGAACGACCAGGAGCCGACCGACCTAGAACCGGGGCGCCGACTGAGGCGCCCTTTTTAGTTCCGTGATCACCTCCAAGGACAACCCCCAGCTGAAGACGATGAGAAGGCTCCACGACAAGCGCCACCGCGAGCGCGAGGGGCTCTGCCTGGCGGAGGGCGAGGATTTGGTGGACGCCGCGCTGGCCGCGGGGCTCGAGCCCGAGCTGCTCCTCCGCGCGGGCGAGGACGTGGAGCCGCGCCTGCTCGACGCCGTGAGCACGCTGGGCTCCGGCACGCGCGTGATCGGCGTCTTCCCGGAGCGCTGGGCTGAGCCGGGCGGCGAGCTGTCCGTGTACCTGCACGGCGTGGCGGACCCCGGCAACGTCGGCACGGTGATCCGCTCCGCGCACGCGCTGGCCGACGGGCCGGTGGTGCTCGGGCCGGGCTGCGCGGACCCGTTCTCGCCGAAGGCGCTGCGGGCCAGCATGGGCTCGGCGTTCGCCCGGCCGCCGGCGCGCGCCGGCTTCGACGACCTTCCCATGGCGACCCTCGCTCTCCTGGCGCACGGCGCCCCGCCGCTCGCCGAGACGGCCGTCGAGCCGCCCGTCGCCGTGTGCCTCGGGGCCGAGCGCGAGGGCCTGCCGGAGGACGTGGCCGGCGGCGCGACGGCACGCGCGAGCATCCCGCTGCGGCCGGCCGGTCCCGACTCGCTGAACGTCGCGATGGCCGCCACGGTGGCCCTCTACGAGCTGAATAGGATGGCCGGCCATGCCTGACGCCGCGGGACGGCTCGAGGAGCTCCGCCGGGAGGCCGAGGCCGCGGTGCGCTCGGCCGCGTCCAGCGCCGAGCTCGAGGAGCTGCGCGTGCGCTACCTCGGCCGCCGCTCCGAGCTGACCGGCGTGCTGCGCGGCATCGGGGACCTCCCGCCCGAGCAGCGCGGCCCCGTGGGCGGGGCGGCCAACGCGGTCCGCGGCGCGATCGAGTCCCAGCTGGCCGAGCGCACGCGCCACCTCCAGGCGGCCGAGCTGGACGAGCGCCTCGCGCGCGACAGGATCGACGTGACCCTCCCGGGCGACCCGCCGCCCGCGTCAGGCCGCCTGCACCTGATCACGCGGACGCGCCGCGAGATCGAGGACGTGTTCCTGGGCCTCGGCTTCGAGGTGGTGGAGGGGCCCGAGGTGGAGTTCGACTACTACAACTTCACGGCCCTCAACTTCCCCCGCGACCACCCGGCGCGGGCCATGCAGGACACGTTCTACCTGGGCGGCGACGCCCTCCTGCGGACCCACACCTCGCCACTCCAGGTGCGCACGATGGAGAGCCGCCCGCCGCCGGTGTACGCGATCATGCCCGGCCGCGTCTACCGCAGGGATTCGGACGCGACTCACACTCCCATGTTCCACCAGGTCGAGGGCCTGGCCGTGGACGAGGACATCACGCTCGGCGACCTCCAGGGCGTGCTGCTCGAGTTCTCGCGCGCGATCTTCGGCTCCGAGCGCGAGATCAGGCTGCGCTCGAGCTACTTCCCGTTCACCGAGCCGAGCGTCGAGGTCGACGTCTCCTGCTTCAACTGCGGCGGCTCCGGCTCGCTCGCCGACGGCTCGCGCGACCCGCTGTGCAAGGGCTCGGGGTGGATCGAGATCCTCGGCGCCGGCATGGTCGATCCGAACCTCTACACGTTCGTGGCCGACAACGGCTACGACGCCGAACGCGTCCAGGGGTTCGCGTTCGGGATGGGCATCGAGCGGATCGCGATGCTCCGCCACGGCGTGCCCGACCTGCGCATGTTCTTCGACAACGACCTGCGCTTCCTGGAGCAGTTCGCATGAGGCCGTCATGAGAGTGCCCCTCTCCTGGCTGCGCGAGCACTGCGACCCCGGCCTCGGCACGCCCGAGATCGCCGAGCTGCTCAACCTGAGCGGCACCGAGGTGGGCCGGATCGAGCGCGCCGGCGTGCCCGACGCCGCGGGCTACGTGGTGGGCAAGGTGCTGTCGGCCGAGCGGCATCCGAACGCCGACCGGCTCAGCGTGTGCGAGGTCGACGACGGGTCGGGCGGCGCGCGCACGATCGTGTGCGGCGCCCCCAACGTCGCCGCCGGGCAGAACGTGGCCGTGGCGCTGCCGGGCGCGACGCTCCCCGGCGGTCAGCGACTGGGCGAGGCCAAGCTGCGCGGGGTCGTGTCGAGCGGGATGATCCTGGCCGAGGACGAGGTCGGGATCGGCGAGGACCACGCGGGGATCATGGTGCTGCCGGACGGGCTTGCCGCCGGCGTGCCGCTCGCCGAGCACCTGGCCATCGCCGACGAGGTGCTGGACCTCGAGATCGCGCCGAACCGGCCCGACTGCCTGGGCGTGCACGGCGTGGCGCGCGAGCTGCACGCGGTGACCGGCGCCCCGCTCGCGATCGGCCACGAGGACGCCGAGCCCGACGGCGACGCCGAGTTCCCGATCGAGATCGCCGACCCCGACGTCTGCCTGCGCTTCACGGCGCGCGTGTTCGAGGACGTGACGGTCGGGCCGTCGCCGCTGTGGCTGAAGGCACGGCTCACCGCCGCCGGCCAGCGGCCGATCTCGAACGTGGTCGACATCACCAACTACGTGATGCTCGCCACCGGGCAGCCGCTCCACGCCTTCGACCTCGAGCGCATCCGCGGCGGTCGCATCATGGTCAGACGCGCGCGCGAGGGCGAGACGATGACGACGCTCGACGGCGTCGAGCGAGCCCTCGACGCCGACATGGTGCTCGTCTGCGACGCCGAGGGACCGTCGGGCATCGCCGGGATCATGGGCGGGGAGGTCTCCGAGGTGTCGGACTCCACCACGCGCGTGCTGATGGAGGCGGCCACCTGGGTCGGGCCCAACATCCTGCGCTCCTCGGCGCGCCTCGGGCTGCGCACGGAGGCAAGCGCGCGCTTCGAGAAGCAGCTCCACCCCGATCAGCCCGCGGCCGCCCAGCGGCTCGCCGCGCGGCTGATGGTCGAGCTGTGCGGCGCGCGGCTCGTGTCGCGGACGATCGACGTCTATCCGCGGCCGGTCGAGCCGACCGTGGTTGCCCTGCGGCCGGCTCGCGTGGCGCGCCTGCTCGGCACCGAGATCCCGTCCGGCGAGATCCGCGCGATCCTCGAGCGGCTCGGCTTCGGCGTCGCCGGCGGCGACGGCGACGGCGACGCGCTCAGCGTGACCGTGCCGCCGTGGCGCTGGTCGGACGTCTATCGCGAGGCCGACCTTGTGGAGGAGGTCGGACGCATCTACGGGCTCGCGCGCATGCCGGTCACGCTGCCCGCGCGGCGGCGCGCGGTGGGCCGCCTGATGCCGGCGCAGCGGCTGCGCAGGCGGCTCGAGGACGCCCTGCGCGACCGCGGCCTGGCCGAGGCGGTCAGCTACAGCTTCACCTCGCCCCGGACGCTCGCGCGGCTGCGGCTCGCGGACCACGACGGCTTTGCCGAGATCCGGATCGCCAACCCGCTCAGCGAGGACCAGAGCGTGCTGCGGCCGCTGCTCCTCCCGGGCCTGCTCGACGCCGCCCGCCACAACGCCGCGCGCGGGAGGCCGGGCGCGCGGCTGTTCGAGTCCGCCCACGTCTACCCGGGGCCGCTCGCCACGCCGCCGGGCGGGGCCGCCGACGCCAGCCCGCGCGGCGCGGTGCCGGCGCCCGAGCCGCACCGGCTCGCGGTCCTGCTCACCGGTCCGGCACCCGCCGGCTGGCGCACGCCCGCGGCGCCGGCCGACTTCTACGCCGCGAAGGGCCTGCTCGAGGCGGTGCTCGACGCGGCCGGGGTGCCCGCGCGGTTCGAGCCGGGCGAGCGCCCGTTCCTGCACCCGGGCCGCTCCGCGAGCGTGGTGTCGCTCGACGGCCGCGAGCTGGGCTTCGTGGGCGAGGTCCATCCGGCCGTGCTCGCCGAGTGGGATCTCGACGCCGGCGCCGCCTTCGAGGTGGACGCCGACCTGCTCGCGGAGCTCGCGTCCGAGGCGGTGGCATACCAGGACGTCACGAGCTTCCCGGCCGTGCTGCAGGACATCGCGGTCGTCGTGCCGGAGGACGTGCCATCGGCCGAGGTCGAGGGCGCGGTGCGGGCGGGCGGGGGCGACCTGCTGGCGGAGCTCCGCCTGTTCGACGTCTACCGCGGCGAGCAGGTGGGGGAGGGCGAGAAGTCGCTGGCGCTGCGGCTGGCCTTCCGCGCGCCCGACCGCACGCTTGCCGACGAGGACGTCGCTGCCCTGCGCGCGGCGATCGAGGAGCGGCTGGCCGCGATCGGGGGGAGGCTCCGTGCATAGCGCGCAGACGCGGGTCGCCGTGGTGGGTGCGTCGGGATTCGCGGGCGCGCTGGCCGCACACATCGTGCAGCGCCACCCGCGGCTCGAGCTGACCGTGGCGACGGCGCGCTCGGACACGGGCCGCCGGCTCGACCACCTCTACCCCCGCTACCGCGTGCCGCTGGAGCTCGAGGCGTTCGATGCCGACCGCGTGGCCGAGCGGGCGGACGCCGCGATCGTCGGCTACCCGCACGGCGCCGCCGCGCCGGTGGTCGAGGACCTGCGCAGCCGCGGGCTGAAGGTGGTGGACCTGTCGGCCGACTTCCGCCTCTCGCAGGACCTCTACGAGCGCTACTACCAGCCGCACGAGGCGCCGGCGCTGCTCGACCAGGCCGTCTACGGGCTCACCGAGCTGCACCGCGAGGAGGTGCGCGAGGCCGAGCTGGTGGCCGCGCCCGGCTGCTACTCGACGGCCGCCCTGCTGGCGCTCGCGCCGCTTCGCGAGGTCATGCGCGACGCGATCGTGGACGGCAAGTCCGGCGTCTCTGGCGCCGGGCGCGAGGCCACGGGCACGACCCACTTCGTGTCCGCGGACGAGAACGTGAGCCCGTACAAGGTGGAGGGCCATCGCCACCGCGCCGAGCTCGAGCAGGAGCTGGGCGACGCGCCGATCACGTTCACGCCGCACCTGCTGCCGCTCGACCAGGGGTTGCTGGCGAGCTGCTACGTGACGACCGCGGGCGACCTCGGCCGCGACGAGGTCCGTGACCTCTTCCGCGCCGCCTACGACCACGAGCCGTTCGTGGAGCTGGCCGAGTCGCCGCCAGGCGTGCGCGACGTGCGCGACACCAACATCTGCCGCGTCCACGCCACGGTCGAGCCGGCCACCGGGCGCGTGCTCGCGTTCGCCGCGATCGACAACCTCTGGAAGGGCGCCGCCGGCCAGGCGGTGCAGGACCTGAACCTGATGCTCGGCCTGGACGAGGAGGAGGGGCTCAGGTGAGCTTCTTCCGCTCCAGGTGGGTCGACCGCCCGGCTCATGTGCGCGAGCTCGAGCCGGCCGGCCTGCCGGCGGGCTTCCGGGCCGCCGGGGCCGCCGCGGGGCTCAAGCCCTCGGGGCTCGACGTCGGGCTGCTCGTCTCGGACGTCGAGGAGACGGTCTCGGCCGGGCGCCTGACCACCAACGCCCGCGTGGGGGCGCCGGTGGTCGTGTCGCGCGCCGCGGCGCTCGACCGCCTGCGCGCGGTGCTCGCCAACGCGGGCGGCTCGAACACCGGCGACGGCGAGCGCGGCCTGGAGACGGCGCGCGCCTCGCAGGCGCTGGCGGCGGAGCTCGTGGGCACCGCGCCGGAGCGAGTGGGCGTGGCGTCGACCGGCGTGATCGGCTCCGAGCTGCCGCGCGACAGGCTGCTCGCGGGCGCGCGCGCGTGCGCGGACGCGCTCGGCCACGACGCCGAGGCGCTCAGCGAGGCGATCCTGACCACCGACCGCGGGCCCAAGCGGGCGTGCCTCGAGGTCGAGCTGCCGTCGGGCCCGGTCAGGCTGGCCGCGCAGGCCAAGGGCGCAGGGATGATCTCGCCGCGCTTCGCCACGATGTTCTGCTTCGTGGAGACCGACGCCGCACTGTCCGCCGAGACGCTCGACCTGCTGCTGGGGGTCACCGTCAAGCGCTCCTTCGACCGGATCTCGGTGGACGGCCAGCTCTCGACGAGCGACACAGTGTTCGCGCTCGCCAGCGGCGCGTCCGGCGTGCGCGTGGAGCCCGAGACCCCCGACGAGCTGGCGCTCGGCGAGGCAATGGACGCGCTGCTCCGCCAGCTCGCGCTCGAGATCGTGGCCGACGGCGAGGGCGCCGAGCGGGTCGGCCGGGTGATCGTGCGCGGCGACGGCGAGGCGGTCGAGCCCGTGGCCCGCGCGGTGGCCAACTCGCCGCTCGTCAAGACCGCGCTGCACGGCGCGGACCCGAACTTCGGGCGGATCCTCCAGGCCACGGGCCAGGCCCTCGCGGGCAGCGGGCTGCCGTTCGCCGTCGACCTTGAGATCCAAGGCCGCCAGCTGGTCAGCGGCGGGGCCACCGTCCCGTTCGAGCCCGACGAGTGGCGCGCGCTCGAGGATGCCGTTCGCGCGCCCGAGGTCGAGTACGTGCTCACGGTCCCGGGCGAGGGCGGCGAGACCGAGGTCTTCTTCAGCGACCTGTCCGAGGCCTACGTGCGCCTGAACGCGGAGTACACGTCGTGAGCGATCACCCCGCGCAGCCGAGTGTCGCCACACTGCTGGAGGCTCTGCCGTACATCCGCGAGTTCCACGGCCGCACGATCGTGATCAAGTACGGCGGCGCCGCCATGACCGACCCGCGGCTCGGCGAGGACTTCGCGCGCGACGTCGTGCTCCTCAAGTACGTGGGGATGAACCCCGTCGTGGTGCACGGGGGCGGCCCCGGAATCACCGAGTACATGCAGCGGCTCGGGATGGAGGTGCGCTTCGTCGAGGGGCTGCGGGTGTCCGACGAGCAGACGGTCGAGGTGGCGAAGATGGTGCTGGTCGGCAAGGTCAACAAGGACATCGTCCTGCGGCTCAACCACGCCGGCCAGCCGGCCGTGGGCCTGTCGGGCGACGACGGCCTGCTGTTCACGGTCGGCAAGCGGCTCGCGGCGGGTGAGCACGACATCGGCTACGTGGGCCAGATCGAGCACGTGGACGTGGACGTGCTCAACCACATCGCGATCGACTACATCCCGGTGATCGCGTCCGTGGGGGCCGACCGCGAGGGGCAGTCCTACAACGTGAACGCGGACGAGGCCGCGGCCGCCGTGGCGGTCGCGATGAACGCGTACAAGGCGATCTTCCTGACCGACGTGCCGGCCTGGCTGGACGACCCGGCCGATCAGACCAGCCGCATCGCGCAGGCCACGGCCGCCGACATCCGCGCGCGGATAGGCGAGGTCACCGGCGGCATGCGGCCCAAGCTCGCCGCGTGCGTGGACGCGGTCGAGGGCGGCGTGACCGCCGCGCACATCATCGACGGCCGCGCACCGCACTCGCTCCTGCTCGAGCTGTTCACCGACGCCGGCATCGGCACCAAGATCTTCCCGTGAGCCTCGACGAGCTCCAGGCGCTCGAGCGCGACCACGTGATGGCGACGTACGCGCGCCAGCCGGTGGAGTTCGTGCGCGGCGAGGGGACTCGGCTGTGGGACGCCGACGACGAGGAGTACCTCGACTTCCTCACCGGCATATCGGTCGTCCAGATCGGGCACCGCCATCCCGCGCTCCTCGACGCGCTGACCGAGCAGGCGGGCCGCCTGATCCACGTCGGCAATCTGTTCTACACCGAGCCGCCGATGCGCCTGGCGGCACGGCTGGCCGAGGGCTCGCTCGGCGGCAAGGTCTTCTTCACCAACTCCGGCGCCGAGGCGATCGAGTGCGCGATCAAGCTCGCGCGCAAGCGCCGCCGCGGCGGCGAGATCGTCGTGCTGTCGGGCGGCTTCCACGGGCGAACGATGGGCGCCCTGTCGGCCACGCCGCAGGAGTCGAAGCAGCAGCCGTTCGCGCCCCTGGTGCCCGGCTTCCGTGTGGTGCCGCGCGAAAACCCGGCGCTGGACGAGGTGGTCGACGAGCGCACGGCGGCGATCCTGATCGAGCCGATCCAGGGCGAGTCGGGGATCTGGCCGGTGGACCGCGACGTGCTCGAGGCGGCCCGCGAGCTGTGCGACGAGACCGGCGCGCTGCTCGTGTTCGACGAGATCCAGTGCGGCATGGGCCGGACGGGCTCGCTCTGGGCGTGGCAGGGCGCGCGCGTGCGGCCCGACGTGATGACCGTGGCCAAGGGCCTCGGCGGCGGCCTGCCGATCGGCGCCTGCATCACCACGCCGGAGTGCGCGGACGTGCTCCAGCCCGGCGACCACGGCTCGACGTTCGCCGGCAACCCGCTCGCCACCGCCGCCGGGAACGCGGTTCTCGACGTGGTCGACCAGCCGGACTTCCTGCGCGAGGTGTCCCGCAAGGGCGAGTCGCTTCGAGCCGGGCTCACCGGCCTCGGGCTCGACGTGCGGGGCGCCGGCCTGATGCTCGCCTTCCGCACGCCCGACGGCCCGGACCTCGTTCGCAGAGCGCTCCTGGACGAGCGGCTCGTGCTCAACGCGCCCGCGCCGGACGCCGTGCGGCTGCTGCCGCCGCTCACGGTCTCCGACGACGAGATAGCCGAGGCGCTGGACCGGATCGCCCGGCTCGTCTAGGTCACGAGGTGCCACTCGCCTTCGCTAGGGTCGGCGCCCCGTGAGCGACGACCGCCGCACCCTGCTCAAGACCGCGTCGTACGAGGCCGAGCCCGGCGAGGTCGGCCGCGTGCTGTTGCTGTACTCGGGCGGCCTCGACACGAGCGTGATGCTCAAGTGGATCCAGGACGAGTACGAGGCCGAGGTGGTGGCGCTCACCGTCAACCTCGGCCAGCCCGGCGAGGACTTCGACGTCGTGCGCGGCAAGGCGCTCAACCTGGGCGCGGTGGACTGCCGGGTGGTCGACGCCCGCGAGGAGTTCGTCCACGACTACGTCCTGCCCGCGATCAAGGCGAACGCGCTCTACGGCGGCGGGTATCCGCTCTTCACCGCCCTCGGCCGGCCGCTGATCGCGAAGATCGCGGTGGCCGTGGCGCGGGAGACCGGCTGCGACACGGTCGCCCACGGCTGCACGGGCAAGGGCAACGACCAGGTGCGGATCGAGTCCACGGTCGCGGCCCTCGGCCCCGAGCTGAAGATCATCGCGCCCGTGCGCGGTTGGCAGATGGGCCGCCAGGAGGAGATCGAGTACGCACGCGCCAACGGGATCCCCGTGAAGGGCGGCACCGAGCAGCCGCCGTACTCGATCGACGACAACATCTGGGGCCGATCGTCCGAGGGCGGGCCGATCGAGGATCTGTCGGAGCCCGCCCGCGACGACGTGTTCGAGCTGGTTGCGACGCCCGAGAGCGCGCCGGACGAGGCGCAGCTCGTGGACATCGGGTTCGAGCGCGGGGTGCCGGTCTCGATCGACGGCGAGCGCCTCGGGCTGGTCGAGCTGCTCGAGCGCGCCGGCGAGCTCGGCGCTCGCCACGGCGTGGGGATCGTCGACCACATCGAGGATCGCATCGTGGGACTCAAGGTCCGCGACGTCTACGAGGTGCCCGCCGCCGCGCTGATACTCACGGCGCACCAGGAGCTCGAGAAGCTCGTCGGCACGATCCACCAGAACAACTTCAAGCCGGGGCTCGACCGCCAGTGGGCGTTCCTGGTGTACGCCGGCCTCTGGTACGAGCCGCTCCTGGGCGACCTGAACGCGTTCATGGACCGCGTGAACGAGCAGGTGACCGGCACGATCACGCTCAAGCTCTACAAGGGCAACGCCGCGCCGGTGGCCCGCTCGTCGCCCAATGCGCTGTACGACCCCGAGCTGGCCGGCTTCGGCGAGTCGGGCGGCCTCTTCTCGCAGCAGGCGAGCCCGGGCTTCATCGAGCTGTGGAGCCTCCAGTCGCGCATGGCGTACGGAATCCGGAACCGGGGTAAGGGGGAGGCGTGACCACGAAGGGCTACACCTTTCTCGGCTGGGTCGTCTGGCAGCTCGGCTCGCGTCTGATGAAGCGCCAGCTCGCGGAGAACCGCGTGAAGCTGGGCGCGGCGGGTGCCGTCGCGCTCGTGCTGGTGGCCGGCGTGGCCGCGGCGCGCTCGGGCGACTAGCCCACGGCCCCGCAAAGAGCGGCCTGAACCGCCACCGGCGTCGCGATTCCGGCCGCCCTCGCGCGTACGATCGAAGTCGTGCCGCCCGCGGTTCATCTTCACGTCCACTCGGAGTACTCCCTCCTCGACGGCGCCTGCAAGATCGACGCCCTCGCAGAGCGGGCGGCGGCGTTCGACCAGCCGGCGCTCGGACTCACCGACCACGGGGTGATGAACGGCGCGGTCGAGCTCTACAAGGCCTGCACGAAGCACGACGTCAAGCCGATCCTCGGTTTCGAGGCCTACCTGTGCGACGACCTCAGCTCGGACGCCGTCCGCTACGAGCGCAACCACCTCACCCTGCTGGCGCAGTCCGACGAGGGCCTGCGCAACCTCGTGAAGCTCACCAGCGCCGGCTTCCTGGAGGGCAACAAGCGGGGCAAGTGCAACGTCGACATGGCCCTCCTCGAGCGGCATGCAGCCGGCGTGATCGCGCTCACCGGCTGCCTGCAGTCGCGCTTCTGCCGCCGCCTGGTCGACGACAACCCGGCCGAGGCCCGCGCGCACGCCGACGACCTCCTGCGGGTCTTCGGCGCCGACAACGTCTACTTCGAGGTCCAGAAGAACGGGATCGCCGACCAGGACAAGGCCAACGAGGGGATCGTCCGGATCGCCCGCGAGGTCGGGCGGCCGCTGGTCGCCACGGCCGACGTCCACTACCTCCGCCGCGAGGACTACGACAACCACAGGGCGCTCCTCTGCGTGCAGACGAAGTCCACGCTGGAGCAGCCGAAGATGTCCTTCGACACCAACGAGTTCTACCTGAAGGACTCCGCCGAGATGGCCGAGTCGTTCGCCGAGTGGCCGGAGGCGATCGCCTCCACGATCGAGATCGCCGAGCGCTGCGACGCCACGATCGAGCTCGGCAAGCAGCTGATCCCGAGCTACCCGGCTCCCGACGGCAAGCCGGAGGGCGAGTACCTGCGCGAGCTGGCGTTCGAGGGACTGCGCCGGCGTTACGGCGACCCGCCGCCGGCCGACGCGGTCGAGCGCCTCGAGATGGAGCTCGACGTGATCGGCCGGATGGGCTTCGACGCCTACTTCCTGATCGTGTGGGACTTCGTCAAGTACGCCAAGGACAACGGGATCGCCGTGGGGCCGGGTCGCGGCTCGGCGGCTGGCTCGATCGTCTCCTACTCGCTCAACATCACCGACGTCGACCCGCTGCGCTACGGCCTGCTCTTCGAGCGCTTCCTCAACGCCGAGCGCGTGTCGATGCCGGACATCGACATCGACTTCTCGGTGAAGGGGCGCGACCGGGTGATCCGCTACGTGGCCGCCAAGTACGGCCAGGAGTCGGTGGCGCAGATCGTCACGTTCGGCCGGATGTTCCCGCGGGCGGCCACGCGCGACGCCGCGCGGGTGCTCGGCTACGACTACGGCGCGGGCGACCGGCTCGCGAAGATGATCCCCGACCCGATCATGGGCCGGCCGCCGTCGTTCGACGACT
This sequence comes from Thermoleophilaceae bacterium, assembly GCA_045805345.1. Classification (GTDB taxonomy): domain Bacteria; phylum Actinomycetota; class Thermoleophilia; order Solirubrobacterales; family Thermoleophilaceae; genus AC-37. The sequence goes on from JBJMLK010000249.1 coordinate 15,962, forward strand.
GCCTCAAGCCGGGCGAGGAGCTGGCGCGCGCGTACAAGGAGGATCCGCAGGCCAAGCAGATCATCGACGTCGCGCGCGGGCTCGAGGGCATGACACGCCATGCGTCGGTGCACGCGGCCGGCGTGGTCATCGCGCCCAAGGCGATCACGGAGTACGCGCCGCTCTACAAGGGGGCCCGCGACGAAATCACGACCCAGTGGTCCATGAAGGAGATCGAGCGAATCGGCCTCCTGAAGATGGACTTCCTGGGGCTGAGCACGCTCACGCTCATCTACGACGCGATCGCCGAAATCAAACGGACCACGGGCGAAACGCTCGACATCGACCGCGTGCCCCTCGACGATGCGAAGACGTACCAGGTGTTTCAGGACGGGGCCACCTACGGCATTTTCCA
>JBJMLK010000250.1:0-2462 GCA_045805345.1 Thermoleophilaceae bacterium
AAGACCTCCTCGGTGTCCTCGGGCCGGTTCCAGTAGCCGAGCGGGTAGTGCGGGTTCGAGCGCGCGCGCAGGCAGATCTCTCCGCGTTCGCCCGGCGGGAGCGGCCGCTCGTCCTCGTCGAGCACGGCCACCTCCCAGCCCGGCACCGGCCGGCCCATCGAGCCCTCGCGGACCTCGACCGTCGGGAAGTTCCCGCACAGCGGGTACGACTCGGTGAGCCCGTAGTAGTCGAGCACGGTTATGCCGAACTGCTCGCGGAACCAGCGGATCACCTCGGGGTTGAGCGGCTCGCCCGCCGAGCACGTGATGCGCAGCTCCTGCGGATAGCGCTTGCCGGCGTCGCCGACCGCCGTCATCGCCCGCAGCGCCGTCGGCGTGGTGAACATGTTCTGCACGCCGTGCTTGGAGAGCTGGCGCAGTTGCTCCTCGGGGTCGAAGCCGCCCTTGCGCGCGTAGACGAACTGCACGGCGCCGTAGCGCCACGGGCCGAGCAGCGGGCAGATGCCCGCGGCCCACGCCCACTCCCCCGAGCCGTGGAAGAGCTCGCCCTCGCGCACGTCGTGGCAGAACTCGAACTCCTCGTGCGCGAGCAGGTAGCGATGGGCGTGGAGGATGCCCTTGGCCTTGCCGGTCGTGCCCGACGAGTAGTAGAGCTGAGCCGGGTCGTCGGCCGCGGTGTCGACCGCCTGGTAGCTCGCCGACGCCCGCTCGAGCTCGCGCTCGAGCTGCTCGTCGAGCACGAAGACGATCTCGGCCAGGCCGTCCGGGATGCGGTGGCGGTTGGCGGAGTCGGTGACCACGACCTTCGCCCCGGAGTCGCTCAGACGGTGCTGGATCCCGTCGTCGCCGTACAGCACCGACATCGAGAGCAGGATCGCGCCGCGCTTGTAGGTGCCAAGGAAGACTGCGGCGGTCTCCGGCAGCGACGGCAGCAGCGTGGCCACGCGGTCGCCGCGCTCCACGCCGTGCGCCTCGAGCACGTTCGCGAACTTGTTCGACAGGTCCTGCAGCTCGCCGAAGCTCACCCGCCGCTCGCTGCCGCGCCAGTCCTCCCAGATCATCGCCAGGCGGTCGCGCGGGTGCTTGTCGCACACGTCGAGCGCAATGTTGTAGCGCGGCGGAACCTCCCAGCGGTGCTGCGCGACCATCTCGTCGTAGTCGCCGAGCTGGTACTTGCGGAAGGTCATGTCCCGCTCCTCTCCTCGCGGCGTGTTCTGTCCTTATACCCGACTACGGTGGCCGCCGTGGGACTTACGGCTGACGACCGGCGCTACCTCTGGCATCCGTTCACGCAGCAGCGCGGGTGGGAGGCGGAGGATCCGCTGGTGGTCACGGAGGCCGACGGCTCCTGGCTGATCGACGCCGAGGGCCGCCGCTACATCGACGGCGTGTCGTCGCTCTGGTGCACGGTCCACGGCCACCGCCACCCGGTGCTCGACATCGCGATCAAGGACCAGCTCGACCGCGTGGCCCACTCGACGATGCTCGGGCTCACGCACGAGCCGGCGATCGAGCTGGCCAAGCAGCTGGTGGAGCTGGCGCCGCCGGGGCTCGCGCGCGTCTTCTACTCCGACAGCGGCTCGACCGCAGCGGAGATCGCGCTGAAGATGGCGTTCCAGTACTGGCAGCAGCGCGGTGGCCAGCACGCGCGACGCACGCGGTTCGTGTCGCTGCGCGAGGCGTACCACGGCGACACGATCGGGTCGGTGTCGGTCGGCGGCATCGACCTCTTCCACTCGATGTACCGCCCGCTGCTGTTCGACACGCTCAAGGCCGAGCCCGGCGACGCCGCGGACATGGAGCGGCTGCTGGACGAGCACGGGCACGAGGTGGCGGCGGTGATCGTCGAGCCGCTGGTGCAGGGCGCGGCCGGCATGCTGGTGCACCCGCCCGGCTACCTGCGCGCCGTGCGCGAGCTGTGCGACCGCCACGGCGTGCTCCTGATCTGCGACGAGGTGGCGACCGGCTTCGGCCGCACCGGGCGGATGTTCGCGTGCGAGCACGAGCAGGTCGCGCCCGACCTGATGTGCCTGGCGAAGGGGATCACCGGCGGCTACATGCCGCTGGCGGCCACGCTCGCCACCGAGCGCATCTACGAGGGCTTCCTCGGCGAGCACGAGGACTTCCGCACCTTCTTCCACGGCCACACCTACACGGGCAACCCGCTGGCCTGCGCCGCCGCGCTGGCCAACCTGCGGCTGTTCGAGCAGGAGCGCACGATCGAGCAGCTGCAGCCGAAGATCGAGGCCCTCGCCACGCTGCTCGAGCCCGTGGCCGCGCTGCCGGCGGTGGCCGAGGTGCGCCGCCGCGGGTTCATGGTGGGGATCGAGCTGGCCGGCTTCCCCGTCGAGGCGCGCATGGGGCACCGGGTCACGCTCGAGGCCCGCCGTCTGGGCGCGGTCATCCGGCCGCTGGGCGACGTGGTGGTCCTGATGCCGCCGCTGGGCATCCGGGCCGACGAG
>JBJMLK010000251.1:0-6139 GCA_045805345.1 Thermoleophilaceae bacterium
CCGGAAGGTGGCCAAGAGGCGCAACGCGATCGCGGCGTCGGTGGCGCTGGCGCGGCGTGGGCATGGCGCCTGCCGCTGGCTCACCCCGTCGCGCGACTTCAGCAAGCCGCGCGGCTGTGGCCGGCCCACGTTCTTCACGGCGCGCGGCACCTACAGCCACAGGACGAAGCGGCTCACGTGGAGCTTCCACACGAGCGCGAAGCTCGCGCCCGGCAGCTACGTGGCGATGGCGCGCGCCGTCGATCAGAGCGGCAACGTGGAGACGCACTTCACGCGCCGGAACCGCAAGGAGTTCAAGGTGTTAGGGGCACGATGACCGGCTCGCGGCGGATCCTCATCGCACTTCCGCTAGCCGTCGTTCTGGCGGCCGGGGCGGCGATCGCCGCAAACGCACTCCGTGCGCCCGAGCGCCCGATCAAGCCCGCGTACGTGACCTCGCAGGGCCTGCGCGCGCGGGCGGCGCTCGGCTCGTATTGCGTCGTGGACAAGGGCGCCGGGGGCTGCGGGGACGCCGCCTATCCGCTCCACCCGCGCGGGCACCTGCCGATCACGCCCGGCTCGAGGCTGCGCGTGAACCTCAGGCGCCACGCGGCGCACCTCGAGGCCAGCCTCGTGCGGGTCGACGGCGACCACTTCGACACCGTGGGCGGCAAGGTCAAGGCAGGGCGGGCGGGCGGCAATGGCAGGTTCTGGCGGCTGAAGCTTCCGGATGACCTGGGCGGAGCCGACATCCTGTCGCTCGAAGCGACGCTCAAGCCGAGCGGCGACGCCAACTGGTGGGCCGGCGTCAAGCCGGTGGAGCGCTGGCCGTAGCCGCGTAGGTCCGCACGGCCACCGCGCCCTCCACCACCAGCCCGAGCAGGCGGTCCAGGCTCTGCTCGTCCACCGCCGCGACCGGCAGGTCGCCGTGCACCCAGATGTCGCCCGAGCGCGCGCAGGCCATCCGCACGAAGCGCGTCTGGCGGTTCCAGTGGAGCAGCAGCCAGGGGTCGATTCCCTCCTGCGCCGGCAGCGCGAACGCCTGCGTCCTCACGAGCCCGTCGTCCACGCGCACGCTCATGTCGAGCGGATGACCGGCCGCCGACTCGGCGTGCAGCCGGATACCCCACTCGGCGTGCGCGAGCCGTCGCGCGTCGCCCGGCAGCGACGCGACGTAGTCGTCGATCACGTCCACGGCGGCCATCGAGCCAGACCCTAGTGACCGCTCGGGCACGCGAACCGGCAACATGCCCGGCCGTGCCCGTCGACTTCACCTTCCGCACGCGCATCGAGCATCGCCCGGGACAGCTCGCCCGGGTGCTCGAGGTGGTGGCCGAGGCCGGCGGGCTCGTGGGCGAGTTCCGCACCTGCAAGCTCACGCGCTCGTACTCGGAGCGCGAGGTGACGATCGCGGTGGCCGACGAGGACGGCGCGGTCGCCCTGCGCGAGCGCCTCGAGGCGATCGACAGCGTCGAGGTGCTGGACTGCTACGACCGCGCACTCGCCGTGCACGAGGGCGGCAAGCTCACGATCGAGCCGCTCCACCGCGTGGAGGGCGTCCAGGGCATGCGCGACGTCTACACGCCCGGCGTGGCCCGCGTCTGCGAGACGATCCGCGACGACCCCGAGGCGGCCAGGCGGCTGACGATGATCGGCCGCACCGTGGCGATCTGCACGAACGGCACGCGCGTGCTCGGGCTGGGCGACATCGGCCCGCTGGCCGCGATGCCGGTGATGGAGGGCAAGGCGGTCTTCTACCGGCAGCTGGCCGGCATCTCGGCGATGCCGCTGCTGATCGACACGGCCGACCCGGAGGAGTTCGTCGAGACGGTCGTGCGGATCGCGCCCACGTTCGGCGGGATCCACCTCGAGGACATCGCGGCTCCTGACTGCTTCGACATCGAGGCGCGGCTGATCGAGCGGCTGGACATGCCGGTGATGCACGACGACGTCCACGGCACCGCGGTGGTCGCGCTCGCGGCCGTGCTCGTGGCGTGCCGCCGCGCCGAGGTGGAGCTGCGCGACGCGGTGGTCGGTCAGCTGGGGCTGGGTGCCGCCGGGTACGGCATCGCGTCGCTGATGGTCGACGCGGGAGCGCGCCGCGTGCTCGCGTTCGACCCGGACGAGTCGAGTCACGCGCACGCGCGCGAGCGCGGCGTGGAGCTGGCCGAGGACGGCGACGAGGTGATGCGCGAGGCGCGCGTGGTGGTTGCCACGACGGGACGGCCGGACTCGATCGACGCCGCCTCGATCCGCGACGGGCAGGTGATCCTCGCGCTGTCGAACCCCGACCCCGAGATCACGCCGGAGGACGCGCTGGCCGCCGGCGCCGCGTTCGCGGCCGAGGGGTCAACCGTGAACAACGTGCTGGGCTACCCGGGGATGTTCCGCGGGGCGCTCGAGGCCGGCGCCGACCGGCTCGACTCGAGGATGAAGCTCGCCGCCGCACGCGCGCTGGCCGACGCGGGCGAGGACGACAGCGGCGAGCTGCTGCCGGACCCGCTCGACACGAGCGTGCACGAGCGCGTGGCCGAGGCGGTGCGCGAGGCGGCCTCCGGGTCGTGAGCGCACGGGGCGTCCGGCTGGCGGCCGCCGGCGCGGCCGTCGCCGGAGTCGTCGCGCTGGTCTTCGGCCGTGTGCCGCTGGGCTACGACTCGTACTTCGCGCTCGTCTGGGGGCGCGCGCTCGCGCACGGCCGCTCGCCGGATCTCGACCCCGCCTTCGCGTCCACGCCGCACCCGCTGTTCAACGCGCTCGCGACCGTGCTCGACTGGCTCCCGGGCAGCTCGGCCGACCTGCTCCGCGCGCTCGTGCTGCTAGCGCTCGGCGCGCTCTGCGTGGCGCTGTTCGAGCTCGGTCGCCGCCTGGCCGGCTGGCCGGTGGGCCTGCTGGCGGCCGCGATCGTGGCCACGCGCGCGCCGGTGCTCGAGACCGCGCTGCGCGCCGAGGTCGACATCCCCGCCGCGGCGCTGATGGCCTGGGCCACGGTGGTCGCGGCCGGCCCCCGGCGACGCGACGTGCCGGTGCTCGTGCTGCTGGCGCTCGCCGGCCTGCTGAGGCCGGAGGCGTGGGTGCTGGCGCTCGCGTACTGCGCGTGGCGGGTGCGCGGCGACGGCGACGCCGCCACGCGCCGGCCCGCCGTGCTCGTCGCGCTCGCGCTGGCGGGACCGCTGCTCTGGCTCGCGAGCGACCTGGCGCTGACCGGCGACGCGCTCTGGTCGAGTCACCAGACGCACCGCCGCGTTTTGGCGTCGCACGACGTGACCGGCTTCGAGGCGCTGGGCCGGATCCCGCGACACCTCGGCTCGATCCTCTGGGTGCCCGCCCTCGTGGCCGGGGTCGCGGGCGTGGGGATCGCGCTGGCGAGGCTCCGGACGAGCGTGCTCCTCCCGCTGGCCGCGATAGCCATCGCGATCGGCACGAGCGCCGCGCTCGCACTCGCCGGCCAGACGGTGCTGCTCCGCTTCTTCCTCTTTCCGGCCGCGCTGCTCGCCGTGTTCGCGGCGTACGCGCTGGTGGGCTGGATCGCCCTGCCCGCGGCCGACCCGGCCCGCCGCAGCTGGCTGGTGGCCGGGGCCCTGGGCCTCGTGGCGCTCGCGGCGTTCGTGCCGAAGGACGCCGGGCGAGTCGGCGACCTGCGCGACGAGCTGCGCGGCGACCAGCGGCTCCAGTCGCGGCTCGTGGGGCTCGCCCGCGGGCCCGCCGGCGCGGCCCTGCGGCGCTGCCGGCCGGTCTACGTGCAGCTCGGCGGCGTGGTGCCGACACTCGCGTACGAGGCGGGCGTCGAACCCGGCCGGATGAGCGTCGACCTGCGCCGGCTCGCGTCGCACGGAGTGCTCGTCGCGCTCGGTCCGGTCGCGCCGCACGAGCTCCCGTACGAGCTTCCGCGCGCGCGGCTGCGCCCGCCGCCGGCGTACCCGCGGCGCACCGGGAACGAGTCGTGGGCGATCTCCTGGGGCTGCCCGTGAGGGCCGTGGTGCAGCGCGTGAGCTCGGCGTCGGTCGCGGCCGGCGAGCACATGGCGGCGATCGGGCCCGGACTCGCCGTGCTGCTCGGCGTGCGCCGCGGCGACGACTCGAGCGCCGCCGAGCGCATGGTGCGCAAGCTGCTCGCGCTGCGGGTCTTCGAGGACTCCGACGGGCGGATGAACCGGTCGGTCGCCGACGTGGGCGGCGAGATCCTCTGCGTCAGCAACTTCACCCTCTACGGCGACAGCCGGAGGGGAAACAGGCCGTCGTTCGTCGATGCCGCCCCGCCGGACGAGGCCGAGCCGCTCTACAAGCTGGTGCGCGACGGCCTCGGCGCGAAGGGCGGCGTGTTCGGCGCGCGGATGTCGCTCGAACTGACGGGCGACGGGCCAGTGACGCTGGTGATCGAGACATGAGGAGGGGTGGCACGGATTGCGTCAATATGGCTGACGGAATCCGTGCCACCCCCGCCCGAGTCACCCTCCTAAGCCCCTTTTCCGCGCGCGCGTCGGCCATCGGCGACGAACCGAGCCGAGCTCCAACACCGGGCTATACTCGCCCCTCGCTAGGACTTTCATCTGCGGCCCGGGCGGCCGCACCTGAAGGTGGGCTTCGCAGCCCACCTTTTTTTCGCCCGAAAGAGGAGGAAGTGAGCGATATCCAGGCGGTGATAGAGACGCGCCTCAAGTCAGCCGAGCCCGAAGTCGAGGTCCTGCTCGCCGAGCAGGTCGCGGCTGAGCGCGTGCGCGTCTTCGTCGACCACCCGGATGGCGTCAGCCTCGAGCTGTGCGAGCGCGTGACGGGTCACCTGCGCGATCTGCTCGCCGATTACTCGCTCGAGGTGTCCTCGCCGGGTCCCGAGCGCCCGCTGACCAAGCCGGAGCACTACCGCCGCTTCCTCGGCCGCCGCGTGCGCGTCCGCACGAACGACGAGCACGACGGACGGCGCAGCTTCACCGGCGAGCTGGTCGGCGCGGACGACGAGGGCGTGACAGTGGCGGCGGATGCCGGGGTCGTCTCGATCCCGTACGGCCGCGTCAAGCGAAGCAACCTGCTGGAGGGGTAAGTCGATGTCCAAGGAGATAGTCGAGGCAGTCCACGTCCTCGAGCGCGAGAAGGGGATCTCGTCCGAGCGCCTCATGGCGGCCCTCGAGGACGCGCTCCTGTCCGCGTACAAGAAGACGCCGGGCGCGGCCCGCTACGCGCGTGTGGACATGGACCGGGGCACCGGGGACTTCAAGGTCTTCGAGCTGCTCATCCCGCCCGAGCTCGAGGACAAGCTGCTGGCCGAGGTCGAGCCCGAGGAGCCGACGGTCGACCCGGAGACCGGCGAGCTGCGCGAGCCCGAGGAGCCGGAGATCGATCCCGAGCTGCTCGCCGAGTACAGCGATCAAATCGAGGAGCGCGACGTGACGCCGCACGACTTCGGCCGGATCGCCGCGCAGACCGCCAAGCAGGTGATCCTCCAGCGGATCCGCGAGGCCGAGCGCGACATGATGTTCGACGAGTACCAGGACCGCGTCGGCGAGCTGATCACCGGCATCGTGCAGCAGTCCGACTCGCGCTACACGCTGGTGCAGCTGCGCGAGCGCGTGGAGGCGCTGCTGCCCAAGTCCGAGCAGGTCGACAACGAGCGCTACGACCACGGCCAGCGCGTCAAGGCGGTCATCACCGACGTGTCGAACCAGGCGAAGGGGCCGAGCATCATCGTCTCGCGCCGCTCGCCTGAGCTGATCCGCAAGCTGTTCGAGCTCGAGGTACCGGAGATCGCCGACGGGCTCGTGGAGGTCCAGAACGTGGCCCGCGAGCCGGGCTACCGCTCGAAGATCGCCGTCGTCTCGCACGCCAGCGGCGTCGACCCGGTCGGCGCCTGCGTCGGCCCGCGCGGCTCGCGCGTGCGCATGGTTGTGTCGGAGCTGCGCGGCGAGAAGATCGACATCATCCCGTTCAACGAGGAGCCGGCGCGCTTCGTGGCCAAGGCGCTCTCGCCCGCGCGCGTGCGCGAGGTGCTCGTGGACGACGAGAGCAAGCAGGCCACGGTCGTGGTCCCCGACGACCAGCTGTCGCTCGCGATCGGCAAGGAGGGGCAGAACGCCCGCCTGGCCGCGCGGCTCACGGGCTGGCGGGTGGACATCCGCTCCGAGACCGAGTTCGCCGCCGAGGAGGCCGACATGGCCTACGAGGAGGACGAG
>JBJMLK010000252.1:0-10203 GCA_045805345.1 Thermoleophilaceae bacterium
CCAGCGCGCGCCGGGCGCGGAGGTGGCGTTCGAGGCGTCGCCGTCGAGCGCCACCTGCACCACGGCGGCGTTCGCGGCCTTCATCGTCTCGAGCGCGATCAGCAGGTGCAGCGTCTTGCGGTCGGCCGCCACGCGCACCTCGCGCAGGTCGGCGGCGTTGTAGCCGTAGCGCTTCTCGTCGTCGGGATAGGTGTAGTCGCCGCGCACCGGCGCGAGCTGCGCGCGGAAGACCGGCTGGCTGGGCGCGCCGTCGAGGTCGGGGCCGTGGTCGTCGTAGACCCAGTCCGTGTAGATGAACTCGCCGAAGCTCGTGGTCGTGCGCCCGGCGAGGTTCGTGGGCGTGCCGCGCCACTCGGCCAGCTTCCCGTCGGCCCGGTGCGGCGTGAACGGTGCGCACGCGGCCTTGTGGACGGCCGGCCCGGCAAACTTGTCGCACACCTCGGGCGGACTCACGCCGGTGGCTGCCGCGGTGCCCGCCGGGACGAGCGCGAGCGCGACCAGCACTGCCCCAGCTACCGCGATCCGACGCATCCCGCAGCCATTCTAGGGAGGCATTCCCTTAACCCGCGCGGATAGGGTCCCCGCGATGCCGGCCTTCCTCGATCTACCTGCACGCCCGCCCAAACCGCGCGAGTGGGGGCTCACCCACGTGATCGACACAGGCCTGTCGGCTGCCGAGGCCGAGGGGCTCCTGGCCAGCGCCGGCGACTACGTGGACCTCGTGCGCCTGGGCTGGGGGTCGGCGTACGTCACGCGCGACGTCGAGACGAAGATCGCCGTCTACCGCGACGCCGGCGTGCCGGTGATGCTCGGCGGCACGCTCACCGAGCTCGCCTGGCTGCAGGGCCGCGTGGATGCGCTGCGGGACTGGCTGAAGGAGCTCGCGATCGAGCACGTGGAGGTGTCGAGCGGGACGGTCCGCATCCCCGACGACGACAAGCGCGAGCTGATCAGCGCGCTCGCCGCGGACTTCACCGTGTTCGCCGAGGTCGGCGAGAAGGACCCGGCGGCGCTGCTCGCGCCGTACCGCTGGGTGACGCTGATCAAGGAGGCGCTCGACGCCGGGGCGCGCTGGGTGACCTGCGAGGGCCGCGCCACCGGGGACACCGGCCTCTACCGGCCCGACGGCGAGCCGCGCACGGGCCTCATCGACGAGATCCTGCACGAGGTCGACGCGAGCCGCCTGATCTTCGAGGCGCCCCAGAAGCACCAGCAGGTGTGGTTCGTGCGGCGGCTGGGGCCGGACGCGAACCTCGGCAACGTGCTGCCCGCCGACGTCATCTCGCTCGAGACGTTGCGACTCGGCCTGCGCGCCGACACGCTCGAGCTGTTCCACAAGAGCGATTGATCCTGCTCGCCCGCCACGGCGAGACCGACGACAACGTCCCGCCCGCACGGGTGCAGGGGTGGCGCGACGTGCCGCTGAACGAGCGCGGCCGCGAGCAGGCGCGCGCGCTGGCAGCAGCGGCGGCCGCCGAGGAGCCGCGGGCGCTCTGGACGAGCTCGATGTCGCGGGCGCGTGAGACCGCCGCGATCGTGGGCACCGAGCTAGGGCTCGAGGCGCGGCCCGACGAGCGGCTGGCGGAGTCGAACCGCGGCGACTGGGAGGGACGGCTCGTCGACGACATCCGCCGCGACGACCCCGAGCTGTGGGCCGCGTGGCGGCGCGCCGGCGAGGACTTCCGCTTCCCCGGGGGCGAGTCGCTGGCCGAGCACCTGCGACGCGTGTCCGCCGCCCTCGACGAGATCGCCGCGGGCGAGCTCCCGGCGCTGGTGGTCTGCCACGGCGGGACCATCCGCTGCGCCTTCGCGCGGACCCACCCGCGCGGCCTCGACGCCTTCCACGAGCTGGACGTGCCGAACGCGGAGCTGATGCGGCTGCCATGACGATGACCCCGCGCACGCTGTCTCGCCTGGTGTTCGCGCTGCTCGTGCTGGCCACGGTGGCCGCGTTCTTCGTGACCCAGAAGCTCAAGAGCGGCCAGCCGGTGGTCAAGCGGCTCGCGCTCCAGCGCTTCTTCTCGCCCAACGACGACGGCCGCAAGGATCGCGCCCGGATCGCGTTCCGGCTGCCCAGGGGCGACCGCGTCACACTCGACGTGGTGAACGGCGGCGGCGGGCGCATCCGCCGGCTGGCCGACGGGCGGTCGCTGGCGCGCGGTGCGCACGTCTACAGCTGGGACGGCCGCGCCGACGACGGCACCGTCCCGCCCGACGGCACCTACTACGTGCGCGTGACGCTGCGCCAGCAGGGGCGGGCGGCGACCGGCACGCGCGGTATCGAGCTGGTCACCGCGCGGCCACGGCCACGGCTCGTGTCCGTCACACCGTCGTGGGAGCCGGCGCGGCAGCCGGCGCCGGTCACGATCCGCTACAGCGGCCCGTCGGTCGTCCCGCCCGTCTACCGGATCTGGCGCACCGACCAGCGGCCGGCGCGCCGTGTGGCCGTGCTGACCGGCGACCGCCAGACGCACTCGATCCGCTGGGACGGACGCATCCACGGCCGCCCGGCGCCGCGCGGCGCGTACGCCGTCTCGGTGACCGTGCAGAACCGCGCGCTGGTCGACGGCAGCGACCCACCTCGCCTTCCACCGCGACGCGCACAGGCGCGCACACACACCGGCTTCACGATCGGGGGCACCAGCGTGGCCGGCCCGCTCGAGCCCGTGCGCGCGGGCGGCGCGGCGGACTTCGACGTGTACGGCGGGAGCCCGCGCGTGGCGTGGCGACTCGACAGGCTCGGCGGCAGGCGCGCGGTGGCGCGCGGCCGCTCCGGCACCGCGCCGCTCGCGGCGAAGCGCGCCGGCCCGTCGGGCGCGCCGATCGCAACCGCCGGACCGCGGCGGCGGCTGACGCTGAGGACCCCTCACCGAGCGACCACCGGCCTGTACGTCCTGACCGTCGCGGCCGGCGGCCGCCCGGCCCGCGTGCCGGTGGTCGTCCGCGGCCGTGCGCGCGGACCGGTGCTGGTCGTGGTGCCCACCCTGGGCTGGCAGGGCGTGAACCCGGTCGACGACGACGCCGACGGCTTCGCGGACACGCTCCTTCGCGACCGCGCGGTGCAGCTCGGGCGGCCGTTCGCTGCGGGGGTCGCGCCGCGCGGGCTGGGTGCCCAGGTGGGCCCGCTGCTGCGCTTCCTCGACTCCGAGCGGATCCGCTACGAGATCACCACGGACCTCGCGCTCGCGCGCGACCGCGGACCGCGCCTGGCCGGTCATCCCGGGGTCGCGCTGGCGGGCGACGAGCCGTGGCTCACGCCCGGCCTGGCCGCCGAGCTGCGCGGCTACGTGCAGTCGGGCGGACGCGTGGCGTCGTTCGGGGCGGGCTCGCTGCGGCGGCGGGTGTCGGTCACGCCGGCCGTGCTGGCGCGGCCTACTCCCGCCGCGCGCGTCAACGCACTCGGCGAAGCGACCGGGCTGGCCGACGGCGAGGCCGCCACGCTCGCGGCGACCACCGACACGCTCGGGCTGTTCGCCGGCACCGACGGCGTCGTCGGCCCGTTCCGCGTGTTCGACCGCTCGCTCCGGCTGCCGCCCGGGTCGCGGGCGCTCACGGCCGCGGGACGCGACGGCGGGCCGGCGGCGCTGGTGGTCTACCGCCTGGGCCGCGGGCTGGTCATGCGGACCGGCACGCCGGAGTGGAGCGCGAGCCTGCGGTCGGACCAGGACGTCGCGGCGGTCACAAGGAAGACATGGGCGCTCCTCTCGCGCTAGCCAAGGGCGTCGAGGGGCTCGGCGTGCTCGCGGCAGCCGCGGCGGTTGCGGGCACGTTCGCGCTGCCGGGCCCGCGCCACCGCGCGGCGGCGGCGCTGGTCGCCCTGGCGTTCGTGCCGCTGCTCGTGCTCAGCGAGCTGTGGGACTCCGAGCAGATCCTGTACCTGCGCGACCACCCGGCGCAGTTCGCCGGGATCGCGTTCGCCACGGCGGCGTGCGTGCTGGCGCTCGCGACGATCGTGCGCCGCCGCCCCGCGCTGCTCCCGCTGCTCACCGTGCTCACGCTGCCCGTGCGCATCCCGCTCACGACGGGCGGCGCCACGGCCAACCTGCTGCTGCCGCTTTACGTGGTGGTGGCGGCGGGCGTGGTCGCGTACGCGTGGGAGCGCTTCCGGCCGCAGGGAGACGACGGCTGGCGCGAGCGCGAGCCCGGCCTGGTCGAGTACGCCCTGGTCGCGTTCGTGGTCCTGTACGCGCTGCAGTCGCTCTACTCGAGCGACTTCGAGCAGGCGCTCAAGAACATCGCGTTCTTCTACGTGCCGTTCGCGCTCGTGCTCAAGCTGCTCGTGACCGTCCGCTGGTCGCGCGCGCTCGTCGTGCGCTGCTTCCTGCTGGCGGTCGGGCTCGCCGTGGTGTTCGTCGGGATCGGCTTCGTGGAGTACGCCACGCGCGAGCTGTTCTGGAACCGCAAGGTGATCGAGTCGAACCAGTTCGAGTCCTACTTCCGCGTCAACTCGCTGTTCTTCGACCCGAACATCTACGGGCGCTTCCTGGCGATCGTGATGGTGGGGCTGGCGTCGACGCTGCTCTGGGCGCGCCGGCAGCGCGACGTCCTGGCCACCGCCGCGACGCTCGCGGTCCTCTGGGGCGGCCTGGTGCTCACGTTCTCGCAGTCGAGCTTCGCGGCGCTGCTCTTCGGCCTCGGAACGCTGGCGGTTCTGCACTGGGACCTGCTCCGCTATCGCGTCCTGCTCGCGGTCGCGGCGATGATCGTCGTCGCCGGCGCCATCGTGTTCGCCGGCGACCTGCACCTCACCTCCAAGCACGCGGTGCACCGCAGCTCCAGCGGGCGCTTCAAGCTCGTGCGCGGGGGCGTGGACATGTTCGGCGACCGGCCGCTGTGGGGCTTCGGCTCGGGCTCGTTCGCGGAGCGCTACCGCGCCCGCGAGCACGTGGGCTCGCCGCAGACCGCCACCGCGTCGCACACCGCGCCGGTGACTGTGGCGGCCGAGCAGGGGCTCGTGGGCCTGGCCGCGTACCTGCTGGTGGTGGGCGCCAGCCTGCGGCTGATGTTCTCCGGCCTCGCGCCGCTGCGCGGTCGCGACCCGCCGCGCCGGCTGCTCACACGCGCCTTCGTGGCGGCCGCGTTCGTGGCGCTCGTGGTGCACACCCTTCTGTACGCGTCGTTCCTCGAGGACCCGATCGCGTGGACGCTGATCGCGCTCGGCATCGTGCTGGCGGGCACGGAGCCCCTGCGGCCGAGCCCGGCCGCGCCGGTCTAGCCGGTTAATAGACTCGGCCGCCGCTGCGCATGGCTACCGAGGTCGACCGCACATCACCGGCGGCGCCCGACGCCGTCGACCCGAACGACAGCCTGCTCCGCCGCCGCTGGCCGGTGTTCGCGGGGATCGCGTACGTGGTCCTGACGTTCGCGTTCGTGGCGATCTTCGGCCAGATCCTGCTCTCGCGCGACGTCGTGTTCATCTGGCTGATGGGCGGCCTGCTGGTCGTCTCGATCAACAACCCGGGCCGCTGGGTGCGCGGGATGATCGTGGACTGGCTGCCGTTCATCCTGTTCCTGTTCGCGTACGACTACGCGCGCAGCATCGCCGACGAGACCGGCTTCACCCCACACCTCGCGCCGCAGTTGCGGGTGGAGACCCTGCTCTTCGGGACGCCGATCCCGAACGTCTACCTCCAGCACCACTTCTACACGGCGGGATCGCTCCACTGGTACGACTACAGCGCCTGGCTCGTCTACATCACGCACTTCTTCGGGACGCTCGGCCTGGCGGCGATCCTCTGGCGCTTCGCCTACCCGCTGTTCAAGAAGTGGCGGACTCTGGTGATCGGTCTCTCGACGGCGGGGTTCGTCACCTACGTGCTCTATCCGGCGGTTCCGCCCTGGCTTGCCTACGAGACCGGCCACCTGGGCCACGTCGAGAAGATCAAGGACAAGATCGCCAACGAGATGGGCATCCAGTCGATCGCGTCGGCGGTGGAGAAGAACTGGGTCGACAAGACCGCCGCCATGCCCTCGCTCCACGCGGCGTTCCCGTTCATGATGATGCTGCTGTTCTGGCACAAGGGCTGGAAGTGGCGGATCCCGTTCGGGCTCTACGCGCTGGCGATGGGGCTCGCCCTCGTGTACACCGGCGAGCACTTCGTGGTCGACATCCTCGTCGGCTGGGTGTACGCGCTGATCGTGTACGGCCTGGCCTCGCTCTGGTGGCGCCGGCGCGATCGGCGCGCTGCGGAGAGGGCGGCGGCGGCCGGGCCCGGCCCCGACGGCGGCGCAGGGACGCCCGCCTCGCCGTCGCCGCGCGCCGAGGAGCCCGCGCCGGCCGTCAGCTACAGCGCCGGCCCTGGCGCACCACGCGAATCGGGCTGAAGCTCATGCTCACCTCGGTGCGGCCCGGCCGGCGCACCGTGACCTCGGTCCAGTTGCCGCGCGCCGGCGCAACGCAGCCGTCGCCCGTCGTCACCGCCCAGTAGGGCGAGTAGTGCAGGCGCATCACGAACCGGCCGGCGCGCTCGGCATCGAACTTGAACGAGTCCGCGGTCGTCTCGATCAGCCGCCCGTGGCCGGACAGGAGCGGCTTGGGGCGGTCGACCGCGTAGAGCACCCAGTTCTCGTTGCGCCACACCTCGTGGAGGTATGGCGGAGTCTCCTGGATCAGGAAGTCGGCCTCGGAGCGGCCGGCGAAGTCGGCGGCGCCGTCCGAGACCGCCACGTACGAGACGGCGTTTCGCCGCAGCCACGAGTAATAGTTCTCGGGCGTGATGACGGTGCCGTAGAAGAGGTTCGCGAACTTCTGGTCCAGCTGGCGCTCCCAGCCGCGCGCCAGCTCGAAGTGCTTGCCGACGTACACGCCCTCCCAGTGGTTGCGCGTGGGCGGGATCTCCACGCGGCCGGGCTCCTTCTGGATGCGCGCCAGAGCGGCGTTGAGCGGCCTGTAGTAGCTCGACTCGGTGATCGCGCCGCCTGCGTCCGGCAGGTCGCGGATCACGGAGTGGATCGGCCACCAGATCAGGTACGGCAGCGCTATGAACAGCGCGAGCCGCCGCCGGTTCCAGAGCAGCGCCGCGAGGATCGGTGCGCCGACGATCGTGCCGAGCCTGTTCACGTTGCCGCCGAGCTGGGAGGGCACGAGCTGCGCGTACAGGCCGGCCAGGAGGTACACGGCCGTCACCCAGCGCACGACCTTGTACTCGCGCGGGAGGGCGAGCAGGAACAGCAGGCAGAACAGCACGAGCTGGAGGAAGCTGATCCAGCCGTACGGGAACGTGCCGCCCTCGCGGAAGGCGAACGAGAGAACCAGCGACGGCGCGACCGCGGCCGCGGCGATCACGACGCCCCAGAAGCGCCGCGTGGCGAGGAACCAGACGCCGGCGATCATCGCCAGGAACAGGCCGGCGAGCGGGCTCCCGAGCGCGGCGCCGACCGCCGCCAGCGACGCCAGCACGAAGCGCTCGCGCACCATGTAGTAGACCGCGAGCACGCCGAAGAACAGGCCGACCGCGAACGCGATGCGGCCGATCAGGAGGCTCGAGCCGGCCGTGATCGCGAACAGCACCGCGCCCACGCGGCCGGCGGTGCCGTAACGCGGTACGACGATTCGCTCGAAGGCGACGATCGAGCCGAAGGTGGTGAGCGCCCCGAGCAGGCGCGTGCCGATGAGCGCGCCGAGCGGCGGCGACAGCAGGCTGTACGCCGGCAGGTGGTGGCCGCTGTACCACTGCGCGTTGTAGATCAGTACGCCGTTGGCGTCGAAGAGGTCGCTGCGGAAGACGGCTGCGGCGAGGTCCGAGGTGGCCGGCGCGAACAGCCAGCAGTAGGCGCAGATGAGCGCGCCCAGGATCCAGGTCTCGTACGCGACGTCGTGCGGGAGGGCGAAGCGTCGCGTCCGCGCCCGGGCGGGCGGCGGCGCGGCTGCGGTCTCGGTCGCCATGCCGGCGGCAGGCTATCCGGCCTGCCTGAGTAGCCTGGGCGGACTCGTGACCACCGGGCGCCTCAGAGCCATCCCGCGCGGGACGTTGCTGCTGGGCCTCGCGATCGTCGCGGTGTTCGTGGCGGTCGCGTCGAACGTGCCGGAGAGCGTGCGGCACAGCCACTGGCGAAAGCGCGACCGCGCCGCCTTCGTCGACTGGGCGGCCACCCGCGGCGGCCGGCGCTCGTACGGCGTGGCCGTGCCCGAGACGCACTCCCGCTATGACGTCGTGTGCGCGCCGCACTTCCCGAACCCGGAGCGCCGCCACGGCGCGGACTACCGGATCAAGCTCCTGGTGGACTCCCACGGCCACGGCAAGCCGCGCGTGCTCCGCGCGGTCCGGGCGCCGCTCAAGGTCGTGCCGACGGCGACCGGCCCGAAGTGCGGCGTGGCGCCGGCGGCGCCCTAGCCAGCGGCGAAACTCATCGCGGCCGCGGAGGTTCCAGCTGACGTGCTCCGGCGCGCGGCCACGGTCATCCTCGCCTTGCTCGTGCTCGCCGCTCCCGCGCGCGGGCAGACGTGGGACGTGCCGCGCGCGCCCGCCGCGGTGGCGCTGGCCGGCCACGCCGTGACCTGGCTGCAGCCCGGTCGCGAGCGGACCGACCTCTACGTCGCGACGCCCGGGGGAGCTCCGCGCCGGGTGGAGCGGCTCGCCGCGGCCGACGCCGTCGACCTCGCGGCCTCCGCCTCGCGGACGGCCGTCGCGGTCCGCAATGGCGACGGATTCCGCGTGCTCGCCGGATCGGTCGGCTCGCGGCTGACACGTGTCGCGAGCTGCGCGGCCGCCGCCGCGGAGCCGTGGGTGGACGTGAGCGGCGACCGCGTCGCGTATCCGCGCTGCGACGGGAGGCTCGCGGTGCGCGACCTCGGCCACGGTGGGCCCGACCTCGTGTTCGGCGCGTCGGTCGAGGACGCTCAGATCGCGGGCCGCTTCGTCGCCTGGATCGAGCGCGGCGGGTCGGAGCCGCCGCGCGTGGTGGTCCACGACACGGCGGAGGGAGTCGACGCCTACTCGTTCCCCGCCGACGGCGTGTCGGAGCTGACGCTCCAGGCGAACGGCAAGGTCGCGTTCGTGCTCGACAGCGGTCCCAGCGGGCTGAAGGAGCTGGGGTGGGCCACGCCGCGACAGCCGCGCGCCAACCGCCTCGACATCGCGAACCGTTTCGCCTACCGCCCGCGCATGGCGGGAGGCCGCGTGGTGTTCGGCCGCGACCGCGCGAAGTCGACCGACGACGGCGGCCGCGAGCTGGGCATCGTCGCACCGTGGAGCCCGCACGCGCGCATCCTGAGCCGCCAGCTGACGGCGACCGGTGCGGTCGACTTCGACGGCCAGACGATCGCCTACGCGGAGCGCCGCGCCCACGGCGCCGCGATCAGGACGCGAAAGCCACAACCCTGAACCGGGTCAGACCCCGTTCAGGGAGGTTGAGGGTTTTCAGCCCTCGCCGAGGATCAGGATCGGCCAGCGGTTGGCCACGAAGTACGCCACCAGCGCCAGCGACGCCACCCGCAGGCGGCGGTCGTTGGCGATCGCCGCGAACGGCAGCGGCCAGAGCACGTACCAGCCGAGCAGCCACGAGCTGCCGACGACGGCGGCCACCAATGCCCAGCCGGTCGCTGCGATCCAGTCGTAGCCGCGCCGCCACACGAGCCACAGGAGCCACGCCACGGCGCCGATCACGAACAGCCGCGACACGAGCCGCACGTCCGAGGTCACGCCCGGCAGCCCGACCGCGCGCGCCAGCTGGTTGGGCACGGCGTCGTCGGACACGAGTCGCTGCTGCTGCTTGAGCACGCGGAACACGCCGAGCGCCTCGCCGTCGAACGCCGCCACGCCGATCGCGAGCATCACGCCGCCGGACACGGCGATGCCCGCCAGCGCGCGCACTCGCGAGCGCGCGGCCAGCACCATGAACGGCAGCATCACGCCCACCGACGCCTTGATGGCGGCGCCGGCAACCACCGCCGCGGTCCCCAGACCCTCGCGTGCCCGCAGCGTGAGCGCCGCGCCGGCCAGGGCCAGCAGCAGCATGAGGATGTCGTTGTGCGCGCCGCCCACGCCGTAGGTCAGCAGCACGGGATTGAGACCGAAGAACGCCGCGGCGGCCACGGGCGAGCGCCCGAGCCGCCGCGCGCAGTCGGCCACCAGCGCCACGCAGCCCAGGCTGGCCGCGCCGGTCAGCACCTTGACGATCCACAGCCCCACGCCCGCGCTCAGGTTCGCGAGCGGGTAGCTGGCCACCGTGAACAGCGGCCCGTACGCGCTCGCGATGCTGCGC
>JBJMLK010000253.1:0-4893 GCA_045805345.1 Thermoleophilaceae bacterium
CGGCTCGCTGCACGCCGCGGGTGCGGACCGCCCAGTGCTGTCCGCCCCCGTGCGGGCGCCGCGACGCTTCGACCTCGTCGGCCTGCGCTGGCGCTCGGGCCACGGCGCACCGCCGGTCGTGCGGGTTCGCGTGCGGCGCGATGGCGACGGCTGGAGCCGCTGGTTCCGCCTCGCGCCCGGCGACAGCGGACCGCGGGCGTCGGACCCGCTGTGGACGGGCGGCGCCAACCTGGTGCAGTACCGGCTCTCACACGCGGTGCGCGGGCTGCGCCTCCACTTCGTGAGCACGCGCGGAGCGCCCCCACGGCTGCACGCCGCCGCGGCGTCCGGCCAGCCCGACGTGGTCAGCCGCTCCTCGTGGTCCGGGCACGGCCAGTGCAGGCCACGCCACAGGCCGCTGTTGGGGCAGGTGGAGGTCGCCTTCGTGCACCACACGGACACCGCGACCTCCTACTCGCGCGGCGACGTGCCGGCGATGATCCTCGCGATCTGCCGCTATCACCGCGACTCGAACGGCTGGGACGACATCGGCTACAACTTCCTCGTCGACCGCTTCGGCCGCGTGTGGGCCGGCCGCGCTGGCGGGATCGACAAGGCGGTGGTCGGCGCGCAGACCGCCGGCTTCAACAGCGAGTCCACGGGGATCGCCAACCTCGGCACGTTCGACAGCACGGGGCAGACCGAGGCCGCCATCCGCGCGATGGCGCGCCTGATCCGCTGGAAGCTGCCGCTGCACGGCACGCGCACGTCGGGACACGCGACGCTCGTGTCGGTTGGGAGCCCCGACGGTGGCTACCCGGCCGGTAAGGCTCTGCGGCTGAACCGGATCGCCGGCCATCGCAACGCGTTCCCGACCGACTGCCCGGGCGACGCCCTCTACGCGCAGCTGCCGGGCCTGCGCGACATGACCGGCTCGCTCGAGCCGCAGCCCGCCGGGCCGCGCGCGACCCTGACGCTCGAGCGGCCGCCGGCCGAGCTGTCCGGAGGGCGGCTGCACGTGAAGGGCACGATCGCGCCGCGCAAGCGCTACGTGACCGCGTTCGTCGACCGCCGCTCGCACGGCCGCTGGAGGGCGTACTCGCGCACGATCCTGCCGGTGGCCGACCGCGCATTCGACGAGAAGCTCACCGTGGCCGATCGCGGTCGCTACCACGTGTACGTGCGCTTTGCCGGCGACTCCAAGGTCGGCTTCGCCCGCACGGCGGGGTACCCGTTCCGAGTCGGCGGCTAGACGCTCCTAGCGCGGCGGCCGCGGCCCGCCGTCGACGATGTCGCGGCCGGTCGGCTCGAGCTGCTCGTCCAGCTCGATCTGCCAGAAGAAGCGCGTGAAGGTGATGCCGTCGGCGAAGTCGCCGACGTGCGGCTCGACGGTCTCGCCGCGCGCCATCCGCACGATCAGCTCCGGGTAGGTGCGTCCGAGCCGGGCGGCGTACATGTGCGACGGGAACGCGCCGCCGAAGCGAGTGTTCACGTCGTAGATCGCCAGGCCCACGTCCGGGTCGTTGAACACCTGGAACGTGCACGGCCCGCGCACGCCCAGCGTCTCGCCGAGCCGGCGGCCGAGCTCGATCAGCTCGGGGTCGCGCGTGACCTTGCCCTTGATCGACTCGCCGCCGCGCGACTCGAGCATCGAGCGCGGGATCGCGTTGAGGCAGCGCCCATCGAGGTCGCAGATCAGGTCGATCGAGAAGTGCGGGCCGGTGAGCAGCTTCTGCACCATCGCCGGCTCGTCCACGTAGCGGGCGAAGAACTCCGCCTGCTCGCGATCCGCCGCCATGTGGATCGATCGGGCGCCCGAGCCGCGGCGCGGCTTCACCACGACCGGGTACGACGGCGGCTCGTCGCCGGGGAGCACCGTGGGCGGCGACGGCAGCCCGTGCGCCAGGAGCAGCTCGTGGGCCTCCCACTTGTCGAACGTCGCGCGCGCGACGTCCGGCGGCGGCACGAACGCGGGCAGGTCGGCGCGGCCGAGTATCTCGATGTCGAGGTCGGTGAGCGGCACCACCGCGCGCACGTCGTGCTCGCGCACGAGGTCTTGGAGGAACGGCACGTACTCGTCGCTCTCGAATGGCGGCGGCGCCACGCGCAGGTCGGCGGCGTACTGCGCGGGCGCGAGCGGGCTCGGGTCGGCCGCGATCGTGAACGCGTGCTGGGCGAACGCGCTGACGATGTCGTAGCGCTTGCCGGCACCCGTGAGGAGGACGGCTACGCGGTCGGCCGCCATCCGCCGGTCTCCCCCTTGTAGAGGCCGTGGCCGGTTGCGAGCATCCGTGCGGTCCTCACGAGGATCCGCAGGTCGAGGAGCAGCGAGCGGTTGTCCACGTACCAGACGTCGAGCTCGATGCGCTCGTGCCACGGCAGCGACGCGCGGCCGTTCACCTGCGCCCAACCGGTGATGCCGGGCTTCACCTCGAGCCGCCGCCGCTGGCGGTCGGTGTACTGGTCGACCTGCGCCTGGATCGTCGGCCGCGGACCGACGATCGCCATCTCGCCGCGCAGCACGTTCACGAGGTTCGGCAGCTCGTCGAGCGAGAAGCGGCGGAGGAGCGCCCCCACGCGCGTGATGCGCGGATCGCCCTGGTTCACGGCCAGTCCCGCGCCGATGTGCTCCGCCCCGGAGACCATGGTGCGCAGCTTGAGCAGCTCGAACGGCGCGCCGTCCCTGCCGACCCGCCGCTGCCTGTAGACCGGCGAGCCGCGCGACTCGATCCGGATCGCGAGCATCGCGAGCGCGAGGAGCGGCGCGGCCACCGCGAGCCCGACCGAGGCGATGGCGATGTCGAGCAGGCGGCTCACCGCGTGCCCTCGGCCTTCTCCCAGCCGGCCGACACCGGGTGGCGCAGCGAGTCCCACAGGCCGGCCGCCGGCGCGGCCGTGACGAGCACGTAGTAGCGCGCGAGCCGCAGCGGGCGTCCGGGGATCAGCCGCGCCAGCGCCGCGGCGGCGAGGAGCGCCAGCTGGAGCCCGAGCGTGACCGCGTAGACCCAGCCGTGCCCGAGCAGCGCGATGTTGGCGGCGAAGGCGATCAGGTGTAGGAAGGGCGTGAGGTAGCGGAGCAGCCGGTGCGAGACGACCTGGAGGGCGTAGAGCGGGCCGTAGCCGCGCGGCGACAGGATGCCGCTCCTCAGGAGGATCAGCCAGGTACGGCTCATCATCCGGCGCTTGCGACGGTACTCGTCCTCCGTCGTAGGGGTCATCTTCTCGACCCCCCGGGCCCGCGGCTCGTACACCGCGCGCCAGCCGCGCTTGACCATGTTGAAGGGCAGCGAGAGGTCGTGCCCCATGCGCGCGTCGACCACCACGTAGGACTCGCGACGCGTGGCGTAGAGCCCGCCGTTGCCGGCGGTCACGCTCCCGAGCCGCGACTCGAGCGCGCGGACGGCTGTCTCGTAGCGCCAGTAGGCGCCCTCCTCGTTGGCGCCGCCTGCCCCCCGATATGGGGGGTCCTCACCCGTGAAGTGCACGTGGCCGCACACGTAGCCGACCCCGGGCTCCAGGGCGGCCACGAGCCGCCTCGCCGCGTCCGGCTCGAGCCGCGTGTTGGCGTCGGAGAACACGAGCACCTCCCCGGTGGCCGCCTCCACGCCGGCGTCCTGCGTCCGCACCTTGCCGCGCTGCGGCAGCTCGAGCACCAGGTCGGCGCCGGCCGCACGGGCGCGCGCGGCCGTCGCGTCGGTCGACCCGTCGGAGGCCACGATCACCTGGAGGCGGTCGCGCGGGTACTCCAGCGCGAGCGCGTTGCGCACCTTGTCCGCGATCACGGCCTCCTCGTTGCGGGCCGCGACGATCAGCGAGAGCGGCGGCGTGCCCTCGGTGGGCCGCGCGGCGCGCGTGCGTTTCGCGCGGGCGAGCAGCCACAGCAGCAGCGGGTAGCCCACGTGCGTGTAGACGATCAGGCCGGCCGCGGCCCAGAAGACGGCTTCGAGCACGCGGCCTAGTATCGCGGCGCCGCGGCCGGCAGCCGCGTGCCGGCCCGCTCGGCCACGCGCGCGGCGAGCCGCTCGATCGTCGGACATGCGAGCCCGTGGCGCGCTGCGGCGCGAAGCACCGAGCCGGCGATCGCGTCCAGCTCGGGCTCGACACCGGCGGCGATGTCGCGCTGCATCGAGCTGCCGAGGGTGTCGTGGGCGTCGTCGAGCTCCCCCATCACCGCGCGCGGCTTCACCTCCGCGCCATCCGCGTTGGCCACGGCGGCGGCCTCCTCCACGCAGGCCTCGAGCCCCCCGCGCAGCTCCGGCGTGGCGCGGATCGGGCCGAGCGGCCGGTCGTACGCGCTGGTCATGAGCGCGAGCGCGTTCAGCCGCACGAGCTTGCCCCACATCGCCTGGGCCTCGGACTCGATCACCCGCGCGGGGACCTGTGCCTCGTTCAGCGTCGCCGCGAAGGCGTCCACCGCGGCGCGCATGCGCGGGTTCTCCGTGGCGAGGTCGACGCGCAGGAAGTTGCTCGTCTGCCGCACGTGGCACGGGTCGGTCCGGTAGGCCTCGATGCGGATCGACGCCGCCACGGCGCGGGGACCGAAGCGCTCGCGCAGCAGGTGGAGGTGGTCGAGGCCGTTGAGGAGCGGGACCACCAGGTGGGGCTCCTCTTCGACGCGCTCCAGCGCGACGCCCAGGTCCTTCGCCTTCGTGGCCACCACGAGCGCATCAGCCGGCGTGCTGAGGGTCGTGGCCGCCGCCGGATGGGCACTGAAGGGGCCCAGGCGGGCGCTGTCGACCTCGATGCCGTCGCGGTTGATCGCGTCCGCGGTGCGCTCGCGCGCGATCAGGACCACGTCCCGGCCCGCCCGCGCCAGCGCCGCGCCGAGGAAGGCGCCGACGCCGCCGGGGCCGAGGATGGCGAGACTCGTCACTTGAGGTCGCTATAGCAGCCCTAAGTGACGAGCGAGCGGTA
>JBJMLK010000254.1:0-11579 GCA_045805345.1 Thermoleophilaceae bacterium
TCGGGCCGGCCTGGCCTGAGAGCAGCTGCTCGAAGAAGTCGGCCGTGCGGAGCGGCGGCCTCACCTCCCAGCGGAAGCGGGCCGGGCCGTCGCCGGCCATCTGGTGCGGGGTTCCGGCCGGCACGTCGAAGGTCTGGCCGCGCTCGTAGCGCCGTTCGTCGCCGCCCACGATGGCGCGGATGGCTCCTTCGAGCACCTCGAAGCGCTCGGTCTGACTCGGGTGGAGATGCTCGGGCGGCAGCTGACCGTGGCCGCCGTAGCGAGCCTCCATCACCAGCACCTCGTCTTCGATCCGGACGATTCGCAGCCGGAAGGTCCCAGAGCCGAGCTCCTGCCCGGGGACGGCCACCCGCTACCAGTTGCTGTCGGAGTCGCGCGTGAACGTGCGCTTCTTCGATATCGCCGGGTACTCGCGGTTCCAGACCGCGATCGCGCCACCGAGCGCGGCCATCACGATCACGCCGAAGACCACCCAGCCGGCCCAGCCCTTCGCGACACTCACCACCGCGTACCCGAGCACGGCGGCGACGACGAGGATGATCAGCCACTGAATCGCAAGCGTTAGGCGCATGTGTGCGATCGTACGGCCCAAGCGGGGCGCTTGCAAGCGAGGGGAGAACGAGATGGTCGAGACGATCGCAGTCGGCACCGACGGCTCCGACACCGCGTCCAAGGCGGTTGGGTTCGCAATGGACATGGCCGAGCGCTACGGGGCGCGCCTGGTCATCGCCAGCGCGTACACGCCGGTGGCCGAGGACAAGCTGCGCAAGGAGCAGAAGGACGCGCCCCAGGAGATCCAGTGGTCGATCAACCCGAGCGAGGAGGTCGACGCGACTCTGCGCCGGGTCGAGGAGCAGGCGCAGGAACGCGGGCTCAAGTACGTGAGCGAGGCGCGCAACGGCGACCCCGCCGACATCCTCTGCGAGATCGCGGCCGACCACGACGCCGACGTGATCGTGGTCGGCAACAAGGGCATGCACCGGCGCATCCTCGGCAGCGTGCCCAACACGGTCTCGCACAAGGCGCCGTGCTCGGTGCTGATCGTGAAGACGGCGGACTAGCGACCGCGCGCAGCGCGTTCCCGCACAGCGGGATCTGCTCGTCGAGACGCCGCAGCTCACAGCGCCTTCCCGCGTTGTTGACCTCGTGCACCCACGCTCCGAGCCCGCTCCCCGGCATCACTTCGTATTCTGCCGCGGCCGTATGCGGCGCATCCTCCTCATAGCCCTGACAGCTGCGTGGGCGGTGCCGGCGACGGCGCTCGCCAGCCCCGAGGTCAGCAGCGACCCCGCGCTGTATCCGAAGTGGAGAGCGAGCACGCCCGACTACACGGTGCGCTGCGCGCACAAGGAGAAGGTGCGGTTGAAGGTCGATCCGCGCGGCAGCCGCGTGTCGGTGGGCGGCGGCAAGGCGCACACCGGACGGTTCGAGAAGACGGTCGAGCTCGTGCCGGGTCGCGGCGTGAGGATCGAGGTGGAGGGTGGGCGCAGGTACGACGTCCGCTGCCTGCCCGGCGACTTCGGCACGTGGCGCATCACCCGCGAGGCGAGCAAGCCGCGCGCCCGCTGGTACGTGCTCACGCCCACCACCAACGACCGCAAGGCCGGCTACACGGTGGTCTTCGACTCCCACGGGGTGCCGGTCTGGTGGATGAAGACCGACCCGCCGCCGTTCGACGGCAAGCTGCTTCCCGACGGCAACCTCGCCTGGACGCGCTGGGTCTTCTCGCGCGAGCCGAGCGGCTACTTCGAGGAGCACGCGCTCGACGGCTCGCTCGTGCGCACCTGGGACGCGGTCGGCATCCACTCGAACCCGCACGAGCTGCAGGTGTTCCCCGACGGCTCGTCGATGTACGCCGTCTACCGCCCGCGCGACCACGTGGACCTGAGCCGCTTCGGCGGCCCGAACGACGCCACCGTGCTAGACGGCGAGGTGCAGGAGCTCGACCCCGCCGGCAAGCTGGTCTGGTCCTGGAGCACCGCCGGCCACGTCGCGCTGTCGGAGACGAAGCACTGGTATCCGAAGCTCTTCAAGGACAGCCCGGTGCAGCTTGCCGACGGCCGCGGCGCCTACGACCTGGTGCACCTCAACGCGATCGAGCGGGTGTCCGGCGGCAAGGTGGTGGTGTCACTGCGGCACACCGACGCCGTCTACGAGATCGACCAGGCGACCGGCAAGGTGCTCTGGAAGCTCGGCGGCACGAAGACGGCCGCGAGCCTGAAGATCGAGCACGACCCGTACGGCTCACACAACTTCGGCGGCCAGCACGACGTGCGCGTGCCCGGCAAGAACCGAGTGACGATGTTCGACAACGGCAGCCGCCGCGACCGTCCGCCGCGCGCCGTGGAGTACAGGATCGACCCGGCGAAGGGCACGGCGCGGCTGGTGAACGCGGTGGACTTCGACCGCGTGAAGGAGTCGACCTGCTGCGGTGGCGCGCGCCGGCTGCCGGGCGGACACTGGGCCGTTTCGTGGGGCAACAACCCCTACGCCGGGGAGCTGACGGCCGGCGGGAAGCAGGTGCTGACGCTCCGCTTCAGCGGCGGCCGGCACTCCTACCGGATCGACCCGGTGCTCTCCGGCAGGCTCTCGCGCTCGGCGCTGCGCCGCGGCATGGACGCCATGGCGCCGTAGCGCCCGAGCACCAGGTCCGAGCAGCGCTCGGCGATCGCGAGCGTGACCGCCTGCGTGTTGGCCGAGACAATCCGCGGCTGCACGCTCGCGTCGGCCACCCGCAGCGCCTCGACCCCGTGCACGCGCAGCTCGGCGTCGACCACGCCCTCGTCCGGCGAGCCGATCCGGCACGTGCAGCTCGGGTGATACTCGTGCTCGCAGGTGGCGCGAAGCCACGCGGTCAGCCCGTCGCGGTCGCGGATCGCGGCGCTCGGGTTGAGCTCCTCGCCGAGCATGTCGCGCAGCGGCGGGCGCGACGCGATCTCGCGGATCAGCTCGACCGCCCGCAGCATGGCGTCGACCTCGCCCTCGGAGGTGAGCGCGTTGTTGAGCACCCGCGGGTGGTCGCCCGGATCGGCCGAGCGCAGCGTGACCGCACCGCGGCTCCGCGGCCGCAGGAAGGCGGCGCCCACGCTCAGCGCGGGCGCGCCGGTCTTGCGGAACCCGTGCTCCCAGAAGTACACGGGCGCCTGTGGGATCTGGAAGTCCGGCGCCTCTAGCGAGGCGTCGCTGCGCCAGTGCACCACCGCCTCGCCGATGTTCGACGACAGCTTGCCGCGGCCGGCGAGCAGCCACGGGAGCAGGTTGCGCGGGTGGTCGGCGTCGTCGAGCGTGTCGCCCGACACGCGCCAGTTCACAAACGCCATCGGGTGCTCCTGGAGGTGCTGCCCCACGTTCGCCTGGTCCACGAGCACGTCGATCCCGTGCTCGCGCAGGTGGTCGGCCGGCCCGACGCCCGAGAGCATCAGCAGCTGCGGCGAGCCGTACGAGCCGGCCGCGACGATCACCTCGCGGGCCGCGCGCACGGTGCCGCCCGAGTGCTCGACGCCGGTCGCGCGGCCGTTCTCGATCACGATCCGCCGGGCGTGCGCGCCGGTCTCCACAGTCAGGTTCGCACGCCCGCGCGCGGGCTTCAGGAACGCCTCGGCGGTGCTGTGGCGGCGGCCTCGGCGCGTGGTGGTCTGCAGCAGGCTCGCACCCTCCATCTCGGCGCCGTTGTAGTCGTCCACGCGCTGGATCCCGGCCGTGACCGCGGACTCGACGAACGGCTGCCAGTACTTCGACAGCCAGCGGCGGCGGGTCACGTTCAGCTCGCCGGTCGTGCCGTGGAACTCGTCGCGGATCTCGTCGTTGTGCTCCGAGCGCTTGAACAGCGGCAGCAGCTCGTCGTAGCCCCAGCCCGTCGCGCCGTGCTCCTCGACCCAGCCGGCGAAGTCGCTCCGGTGCCCGCGCACGTAGAACATCGCGTTCATCGACGACGAGCCGCCGAGCATGCGGCCGCGCGGCAGGTACCAGCGGCGACCGTGGAGGCCGGGCTCGGGTTCCGACAGCAGGTTCCAGTCGCGCGCCGTCTGGAAGAGCGTCGGGAAGGCCGCCGGGGCCCTCACGCCGAGGTGCCGGTCGCTGCCTCCGGACTCGAGCAGGCAGACGCTCGCGCCGCCGGCGCTCAGCCGGTTGGCCAGCACGCAGCCGGCGGCTCCGGCGCCGACGATCACGTACTCGTACTCCGACACGTGGCAACCGTACCCCCTGCGCGTGCGACGCACAACGATCCCGGCGCTGGCGTGCTGCGAGGCGCTCGCGGGCTAGCCGCTCAGCGCTTGGCGCACGGCTGCTTCGTGCTCACCAGGTCGGTCGTGCCGTCCTTCCACCAGAACCTGATCGGAGTCGTCCAGTGGCCGGAGCGCGGGCAGGTCGGCGGCGTGCGCTGGTAGGTCCGGCCGGCCTTCGTGAACGGCTTGACCTTCATGTCGGACCCGACCTGCAGCGCGTTGTCGACCGGGCACGGCGCCCGGACGAGGTACGGGTAGCAGGTGGGAGCCGCGTAGGTGACCGACTGGTCGGCCGCGATCCTGCCGCGCGAGACGCTCGCGAACACGGGAGAGCGCGCGAGGATGATCTGCTCGTCCGGGGCGTTGAAGAAGTCGGCCTTGAGCGTGCTCGTCTGGCCCATGAACCTGCCGACCACGGTGCCGCCGCCGAGCCGGCTGCCGGCCGGGCACGCGGCCGCTCCGCGAACCGCGAGCTCGGTGTCGCTCGCCGTGCAGCGCGGTGCCGCGGCCGTGTCGTAGCGCTGGCCGTGCGCCGTGTAGAAGGTCATCTTTCGCAGGTACGGCGGCGGTGCCTTTGGGTCGCCTGCCGCGTGATAGGCCCCGTGGTAGGTGAAGCCCGACGGCGCTCCGGGAGCCTTCGTGGTGAAGCGGTCCTCCACGGTCCCGTGCCGCATCTTCACGGGCTGTGCGAGCGCCGGCGAGACCACCGCCAACGCAGCCAGCACGACTCCCGCTGTCAACCCTCGTGCCCTCATCACCGCCTCCCGCCTGGAGTGAAGCATTCCCGGTGCAGTCGCGCGCTAGTCGCGCGCCGGTGGCCGGCCGCGCGCCAGCCGCTCGCGCACGACCCGCCCGAGCCGCGCGCGGGGGCCGGCGCCCTTGCGCGCCAGCGCGGCCTCCGCAGCCGCCGCTCGCTCCTCCGCCGCCCGCGCCCGCTCCTCGGCCGCCGCCGCGCGCGCGTTCGCCTCGTCGAGCGCGCTCGACTCGCGCAGCCGAGCGGCCACCGCGGCGGTGTCGAAGCGACCGAGGCGCTCGCGGCCCAGCCGCGCGTTCACGCGCCACAGCTCCTGGTTCGCGCGCTCGAGCCCGATCATGTAGCGCGTGTAGTTGGGCGCGACCGCGAGGTACGAGCGCGCCGACGCCCCCACCGGAAGCGCCGCCGCCTCGAAGTTCACGAGGACCACGAAGTTGTTGGCCCACTCCGGCTCGCCGCGCTCGGGCTCGAGCGCGCTCGCCTCGAGCTCCCCGGTCTCGCGGCCCTGGATCAGCGAGCCCTCGGCGAGGTATTGGTAGAGCACCGTCGCGTCGCCGAGCGTCGCGAGCTTCGACTCGACGAGCGCGAGGTCGAAGTCCGTCCTGTGGAACTCGTTCTCCTCGCCCAGGGCGGCGCTGTTCGGGACCGAGAGCACGAGTCGCGCGCCGGCGTCCGCCAGGCGCCGCAGGCTTGCGAGGCAGTCGTCCAGCTCGTGGAAGTGCTCGAGGCCCTCGAAGCACACGATCGCGTCGAAGCGCCGGGCGTCCGGACGGCGCAGGTACTCGGCGGCGTCCGCCACCTCGAAGGCGACGTCCGCCGAGCGGCCGATGGTCGCGTTGGCAGCGTCGACCGTGGCCGCGTCCCGGTCCACACCCACGACCGCCGCGGCGCGGCGCCGGAGGATGGCCGCCCCGTAGCCGGACCCGCACGCGAGGTCGAGCACGTTCAGCCCGTCGCACAGCTCCGCGGCGAGCTCGTAGCGGTGCAGGTGCTGGCACGCCTCGGGCGTGTGCGCGCTGACCGCCTCGAGCGTCAGACGCTCGACGACAGCCATCTGACCCTCCCCTCCCTCGCGTGTGCCTCCATCTCCTCCGCGATCCGCTCGCGGTGCGGCAGACCGAGCTCGCGGTACATCGAGTCGCCGCGCACCCGGTAGCGCACCAGCCGCGCCGGGATCACGGCCCCGTGCAGCCCCGCCTCGCGCAGCTCGCGGTACAGGAGCCAGTCCTCCACGGCGTGGACGTCCTCGCTGTAGGCGAACCCGCGCAGGAACAGGCTGCGCCGCAGGACGGCCGCGGCGTCGCCCGCGGCGTTGCGCTCCCGGAGCTCCGCGAGGTTGCCGAGCGGCCGGTATCCGTCCGCGGGCGGCGGCAGCTCGACCCCGTCGTCGTCGACGTAGCGCGACCACGAGGTGGCGTATGCGACCGCCGGGTCGGCCTCAAGCACCGCCACGCAGCGCGCGACGAAGTCGAGCTCCGGCTCGTTGTCGGCGTCGAGCGGGAACACGTAGCGCCCGCGGCTCACCGCTATCCCCGCGTTTCGCGCCCGGCCGAGGCCGCCGTTCGGCTGGCTCAGGACGTGGATCGGGTAGCGCGCCGCGAGCGAGGCGAGGACGCCGTCGTCGTGCTCGAAGGAACCGTCGTTCACGACGATCACCTCGAGTGGTCGGTGCGTCTGCGCGAACGCGGCCGCGACCGCCCGCTCCACGTAGCGGTGCAGCCGGTAGTACGGGATCACGACCGACACGAGCGGAGTGCCCGCGCGTGCGGCGGGACCGTGGCGGCTCGGCGCGGCGGCGAGGCGCGCGTAGTCGCGGCGGATCTCCTCCGGGTTGGTGAGCGCCAGGCCGTGGCGGCGCGGTCCCCCGCTCGCGATCAGGTCGTTCACGCGGTTGCGGTTGGCCACGAGCTCGGTGAGCGTCTCGTGGAGCGAGTCGGCGTCCGTATCGCGTGTGAGCCACCCCGACAGCCCGTCCCGGACCATCTCGGCGAGCCCGCCGGTCGGAGTGCCGACGAGCGGCCGGTTCAGCGCCAGCGCCTCCAGCCCGACGCCGGGCCAGCACTCCCAGAGCGACGGCACCACGAGCAGGTGGTGCCTCAGCACGATGTCGCGGAGCGCGCCGCGCGGCTGTGGGGGGAGGAACGAGATCCGCGGGTCGCCCGCGGCCATCGCCTCCAGCTGCGCGCGCATCGAGGAGCGCAGCGGCGCGGTGTCCGTGTCGCCGCCGACCAGCGTCAGATGCCAGCGCGGGTCGCCGATCGCGGTCACGGCGCGCAGCAGGTTCTGCACGCCCTTCCGCCGCTCGAGGCGGCCGACGTAGAGCATCCGCAGCCGGCCGTCCTCCTTCGGGGCCGGCGTCACGACGCCGCGCTCGTGCCCCTCGGCCCACAGCGCGTGCCGCACGCGGTGGGCGGGCGCGAGCGCGCCGGCGCCGTAGTAGCCGCGGTAGGTGCCGAGCACGTCGCCGCCGCCCCACAGCACCGCGTCGGCGTAGCGGAGCGAGATCCGCTCGAGATCGGCGAGTCGCGGCACGCCGAAGTCGTGCCCGAGGTGGCCGTCGAGCACGCTGCACAGCTCTGCCGTCGAGCTGATCCGCACGCACACCCGCGTGTTGCGGAGCGCCGGGTCGCGCGCGTGCGCGGCCTGGGCCGTGACCGCGCCCTCGCCGAGGTAGTCGTGGAACTCCACGAGGTCGGGGCCGCCGCCGGGGAAGGCGCCGGCGATCGCCTCGTACAGCCGCGTGCTCCACACGTGGTGCCACGAGTCGAAGCCGAGCTCGTCGCCCGGCGCCGGGTCGCGCGCGAACACGAAGCGCGCGCCGGGCGGAATCCGCTCGTCGCCCGCAGCGGCCAGGCGCCGGTACTCGCGCTCGTGACTCGCGGAGGTGACGACCGTGACGCGTGCCACGGGCTCGAGCACGCGCGCGAGCGCGTTCACGTATGTGCCGATGCCGCCGCCGGCGAACGGGTGCACCTCGCGCGATGCGAGCGCGACCTCGATCATGGCCTCAGGGCATCGCCCGGCCGCGCCCGCGGACCCGGCGCGCCGCGGTGCGGAGCGGCCGCGTGGCGCGCCAGCTGCGCGAGGCCCCGAACACCTCCAGCTCGCGGCCGGCGCGTGCCAGCCGCTCGTTCGCCGCCCGCAGCTCGTCGCGCAGCCGCACGCACTCGGCCTCGAGCTGCTGACGCGTGAGCCGGGCGATCGCCGTGCCGCCGAGCGACTCGCCGCTCGTGCGCTCGCGCTCGGCGATCCGATCGCGCCATGCGCGCAGGGCCGCGTGAGGGTCCTCGTAGTCGCGCTCGCG
Source organism: Thermoleophilaceae bacterium (assembly GCA_045805345.1). Lineage (GTDB taxonomy): Bacteria > Actinomycetota > Thermoleophilia > Solirubrobacterales > Thermoleophilaceae > AC-37. The sequence continues at coordinate 8,285 of JBJMLK010000254.1, forward strand.
CACGTCGCCGTTCATGTAGCGCAGGGAGGCGGCGTTCACGAGCGCGAGGCCGAAGCCGCCCCAGAGCTCGTTGCGCCAGTCCTCCGTGCGGATCAGGCGGCCGGGCACGAAGTCCATGTCGAAGTACGTGACCTTCGGATAGGCGTCGGGGCGCGCGGCCTCGATCCCGGCGCGAACGTGCTCGTTCATCGTGTCGTGCATCAGCACCACCGCGCGTCCCACGGCCGCCGATCCGAGCACCGCCTCCACGTCCGCGCGCACGCCCTCCGTCGCGTGGTCGCCGTCGATCAGGACGAAGTCGACGTTGCGGCCCTGCGCCTCGAATCCCGCCAGCACGGAGCCGAGAAGGTCTTGGCTGCGGCCCTCGTGGAGCGTCACGTTGCCGGGCGCCTCGACGGCCGAGGTGTCGAGGTCGAAGGCGTGGACCTCCTCGCTGTGCGCGGCGAGACGAGCCAGCGTGCCGCCGCCGGCGACGCCGATCTCGACGGCGAGCGCCGGCCGCAGGTCCGAGACGAGCCCCTCGAAGGCGGCGCGCTCGCCCAAGGCCATCTGCCAGACCTCGCTCTCGAGGATGCGCGAGCCGTGGCCCGCCACCTTGCTCTGGACTCCAGCCCCGGGCAAGCGGCGGACTATATGCCAGCCCGCGCCGTCGCTACGGTCAGCGGCTTGACTCGCCGCGCCCTCGCACTCGCCGCCGTCCTCGGCGCGCTGGCGCCCGCCGCCGCGAGCGCGGACTGGCGCACCTACGGGCACGACGTGGCGAACACGCGGAGCGCACCCGACGGGCCGGCGGCGGATCGCGTGAAGCAGCTCCGCCAGGCCTGGAGGTTCACCACCGCCGACGGCTCGGTGACGGGCACGCCGGCCGTGCGCGGCCGGACGCTCGTGGCCGCGGCGGACGGCGGGACGGTCTTCGCGCTCGACGCCCGCACGGGCAAGCCCCTGTGGCAGCGCGACGCCGACACCAAGGTGAGCGCGTCGCCGGCCATCGCGGGCGACCGCGTGCTGGTGCCGGTCGCGCGCTACGGCGCGCCGTACCTGCTCGCGCTCGACCTGAGGACCGGACGGGAGCTGTGGCGCCGCGTGCTCGACCACCAGGCCGGCTCGGACCTGTACTCGAGCCCCGTGCCCTGGCGCGGCCGCGTGTTCATCGGAGTGTCGGCGCTGCACGCCGAGTGGACGCAGGCCCACCCCCGCGCGCGCGGCAGCGTGGTGGCCGTCGACCTGGCGACCGGCGCGCGGCTGTGGAAGACGTTCACGGTCCCGCCCGGCCGCGACGGCGGCACCGTGTGGAGCACGCCCGCGATCGACGCGCGCCGGGGACTGCTGTACGTCGGCACGGGCAACGCCTACCACCTGCCCGCCGACCCGCACACGAACGCGATCGTGGCGCTCGGCGTGGCGACCGGGCAGCTCGTCGCCAGTCGCCAGCCCGCTCCGGGCGACTGGTGGAACGGACACGACGCGAACGATCCGGACGTCGGCGCGGACGCCGACTTCGGCGCCTCGCCGAACCTGTTCGCCGACCCGTCGGGTCGCGAGCTCGTCGGGGAGGCTCAGAAGTCGGGCGTCTACTGGGCCCTCGACCGCGACACGCTCGCCGAGCGCTGGCACACGCAGGTCGCACCGCCCTCGGGTACCGGCGGGGTGGTCGGCTCGACCGCCTACGACGGACGGCTGATCTTCGGGCCCGAGACGGTGAACGCGCACGTCTGGGCGCTCGGCAGCGGCGGCCGGATCGCCTGGAAGCGCGACGAGTACGGCACGCTGCGCTACTCCTCGGTGGCCGTGTCGCGCGGGGTCGTGTACGGCGCCGACGGCGCCGGGCGGCTGATCGCGCGCCGAACGAGCGACGGGAAGTGGCTCGGCCGCTGGCCGCTCGGTCAGCGGAGCTGGGGCGGCGTGTCGATCGCCGGCGGCCGCGTCTTCGTCTCCACCGGCACGCACGAGGACCACACGGGCGGCGTGGTCGCCTTCGCGCGGCCCTAGCCGACCGGCCGCTCGAAGCGCCTGCGATAGACCGTGGCGCCGTCGTCGCGCACGAGCGAGAGGTCGAGGTGCGCGCGGCCGGCGCGCCCGTGCACCCGGACCAGCGCGAAGTGCCCGTGCTCGTCGTCGGCGTACTCGACGCCGGGCGTGCTGCGCGCGTCCTCGGCCGCCTGGGGATCGGTGAGCGTGATGTCGTTCGGCGTCGGTATCCCCAGCGGGCACGGACGGGCCTCGAACAGGCCGCCACGCTCGTAGACCATCGTCCAGTGGGTGTCGCCGGTCACGAACAGCGTTCGGCCGGACACGTGGCGGCGCACGTGCCGCAGCACCAGGTCGCGCTCGGCGGTGAAGCCGGTCGCCCAGCTGCCGTCGCGCCCGTTCGCCGGCAGCGGGGCGAGCGTGCACGGCGAGCAGACGACCTTGAACGGCGCGCGCGACTCGGCGAGCGTCCGCAGGAGCCAGGTGCGCTGAGCGTGCCCGAGCAGCGTCTTGCGCGCGGTGTCCGGAGCCTCCGGATCGCTCTTGAAGCGCCGCTGGTCCAGCACCCAGACGTCCGCCAGGCCGGCGGAGAAGCGGTAGTGAAGCCGGTGCTCCATGAGCGCCTCCCACGGCGCGATCCCGCACCGCACCAGGTTCGTGGAGTTCGCGTCCTGCACGCCGTAGTCGTGGTCGTCGCGCTGGACCGCGAACATCGCGCGCTCCACGAGCGGCCGCAGCCGCGGGTTGGCCAGGAAGTCGCGCCAGATCCCGGCGTAGCCGGGCACCGTCTGGGCCAGCGGACCGAGCGTGTCCGGGTAGTTGAGGTCGCCCTGCCAGACGAACGCGTCGGGGCGCCGCTCGGCGAGCCGGTCGAAGATCGGGCCGAACTGCGACGCGCAGGCGGCGATCGCGACCGTGACCGGCGCGCCGCTGCCGGCGGTCGGCAGCACGCGCAGGCTCCGCGCGGGACCGACCGACTCCTGCCCGCGCCGGTGCAGGCGCGCGCGCCAGTACACCCGGCGACCCGGCGCGAGCCCGGTCACCTCGGCGAGCGCAGCCTGGAACGAGTTGGTGCGGCCCGCGTGCACCCGGCGGCTGTCGCGGAAGCGCCGGTCGGCCGACAGCTCGATGGCGACCCGCGCGGGCACGTCGGACGCCACGCGGATCTTCGCGCCGTGCGCGAGCAGGGCGCCCGCCGTGGCCGCGACCACCGACGGCCGCGTGACCCGTGGTCGCCCGGACGCGTGGATCGCGATCTCGGCGAACGACGCGGTGGAGCGCTCGCGGATCTTGTCGAGCACCGCCTTGCCGACGGCCGTGTGCAACA
>JBJMLK010000255.1:0-21177 GCA_045805345.1 Thermoleophilaceae bacterium
CGCTGCGCGCCGAGCGCGGTCATGCACGGCGCGCCGGTGTACCCCGCCGCGCCCCCGGCGATCACCACCGTGCCCGACGTGAACTTCGAGCCGTCGCGCTCGCGGTGCGGCACGAGGTCGACCACGCGCTCGGCGATCAGCCCGGCGCGCGAGCCGCCGGGCGCGCCTCGCCGGATGCCGATCTCGATCGTCTCGACCCGTCCCGCGTGGAACGTGCCGGGCGCCACGTGCAGGCCGATCTTCGACCCGTGGAAGGTCGCGGTCACGCCGGCGCGCACCGCGTCGCCCTCGATCTCGCCCGTCGAGGCGTTCACCCCGGACGGCACGTCGCAGGCCACGACGGGCGCGCCGGCCTCGTTGATGGCGGCGATCGCGCCGGCCACGGGCTCGCGCGGGCTGCCCTCGAAGCCGGTGCCCAGCATGGCGTCGACGATCACGCACGAGTCCTCCAGGCGTGCGGCCTCGAACGGCTCCGGCGGCGCCCCGGGGAGCTGCTCCAGGTTCGTGCGGGCGTCCCCGCGCAGCTCCGACATGTCCCCCACGGCCAGCACATCCACCTCGCGGCCCTCGGAGCGCAGGAGGCGAGCCACCACCAGACCGTCCCCACCGTTGTTGCCCTTCCCGACCACGATCCGCACCGGACCGGGGCCGGAGCAGTGCGCGGCCACCACCCGTGCCAGCCCCACTCCCGCCCGCTCCATGAGGTCGAGGGACGGCACGCCCTGCTCCTCGATCGCCCACGCGTCGGCGGCCCGCATCTCGTCGGCGGTGTAGAGCGGGTCGAGCCAATCGGGCAGCGTCATGGACAGCTTGATAACACCCGCGGGCCGATGACGCCCTACCGCCGCAAGCTCGCGCTCGCGATCCTGATCTGGACGGTGGGGGCGCTCCCGCTCGCCGCAGCCGCCGCCCAGGCCCTGATCGTGATCCTGGGGCCGATCGACGGGTTCACCGCTCCGGGCTCGATCTCCGCGCGGCTGCAGAGGGGTGACGAGAAGGCGATCCTGCTCCAGGCCCGCGGCAGCGACCTGGGGAACTTCGAAAACGAGGACGTCCGCTCGTCGCAGCTCGACTGTGTCGCACGCAGCGGGGACGGCGCGCACATGGTGCGCGCCAGGAAGATCGACCTCTACAACGTCACCCGGGGCGGCGACCTCTACCTCGCCAAGGTCGGGTTCAGAGCTCCCAGCACGGGCCGCTATGTGGTGCGCTGCGACCTGCACGGAACATCGGTCGCGCGCGCTCCGCTCGCGCTGAGCGACCGGGCGCACCTGGTGCCCGTGGTGGTCGAGTTCTTCGGCGCGCTCGCCCTCTGCGCCGCCACGATCATGGGCGGCGTTTTGCTGATGCGCCGCGCCCGCCGCGAGCGCGAAGGCGCTACTCGACCGTGACGGTCTTCGCCAGGTTGCGCGGCTGGTCGATGTTCAGGCCGCGCGCCCGCGCCACCCGGTAGGCCAGCAGCTGCAGCGGGACTATCGCGAGGATCGGCTGGAGGAGCCAGTCGGTCTTGGGCACCCACATCACGGCCTCGGCCGCGTCCTCGACCTCGGTGGCGCCCTCGGTGGCCACCGCGATCACGTGCGCGCCTCGCGCCCGCACCTCCGCGATGTTCGACAGCACCTTGTCGAGCACCGGCGCGTCGGTGGCCACGGTCACGACCGGCGTGCGCTCGGACAGGAGCGCGATCGGGCCGTGCTTCATCTCGCCCGCCGCGTACGCGTCGGCCGCGATGTACGAGATCTCCTTGAGCTTGAGCGCGGCCTCCAAGCACACCGGCAGCCCCACGTGGCGCCCCAGGTACAGGCAGAACTCGGTGTCCTTGAAGAACGCCTCGGCGATCGCCGTCGCCCGCTCGTCCGCCGGCTCGAGCAGCTCGGAGATCCGGTGCGGGATGCCGCGCAGGTCGTCGACCAGCTCCGCGAGCCGGTCCGGCGGCATCGTGCCGCGGACCTCGCCGAGCTTGAGCCCCAGCATGTACAGGCACGCCGTCTGCGCGACGAACGTCTTGGTGGCGGCCACGCTCACCTCAATCCCGGCGCGCGTGTACAGCACGCCGTCGGCGTCGCGCGTGGCCTGGCTGCCCATCACGTTGGTCAGCGCCACGACCTTGGCGCCGCGCGAGCGCGCGAGGCGCATCGCCGCGAGCGTGTCGGCGGTCTCGCCCGACTGCGTGATGCCGATGACCAGGTCGCTCTCGTCCACCACCGGGTTGCGGTAGCGGTACTCGGAGGCGATATCCATCTCGACCGGGATGCGGCCCCACTCCTCGATCGCGTAGCGGCCCACGAGCCCGGCGTGGTACGAGGTGCCGCAGGCCACGATCACGATCCGCCGCAGCTTGCGCAGCTCGTCGTCGCTCACCCCGATGTCGCCCAGCTCCACGCGGCCACCGACCAGCCGGTCGGCCACCGTCTCGGCGACGGCGTCCGGCTGCTCGTGGATCTCCTTCAGCATGAACGTCTCGTAGCCGCCCTTCTCGGCGGCGTCGTCGTCCCAATCGATCTCGTTGGCCTCACGCTCGACCGACTCGGCCGATTCGGCCGCGATGAACTCGGCGCCCTCGGGGCGGATCGCCACGATCTCGTCGTCGCCGACAAGCTGGACGCAGCGGGTCTCGCGCAGGAACGCGGGGATGGCCGACGCGACGAAGCGCTCGCCGTCGCCCACGCCCACCACCAGCGGGCACTCCTTGCGGGCCGCGACGAGGAGCCGCGGGTCGTCGGCGCACATCGCGACGAACGCGTAGTGGCCGCGCAGCTCGAGGTACGCCGCGCGGACGGCCTCCACGAGGTCGCCGTCGTGGTGCTCGGCGATCAGGTGCGCCACCACCTCGGCGTCGGTGTCCGAGGTGAACGTCGCGCCGCCGGCCACCAGCCGCTCGCGCAGCTCCACGTGGTTCTCGACGATCCCGTTGAGCACGATGTGGATCCGGTCGGCGGTGTCGAAGTGCGGGTGGGCGTTCGCCTCGGTCACGCGGCCGTGCGTGGCCCAGCGCGTGTGGCCGATGCCGGTGGTGGGCTCACGCTCGGCGACCGCGACGCCGCCGCCCGACTCCGTGGCCACCGCCGCCCTGAGGAACGACAGGTTGCCGACCGCCCGCACGGACTCGATCCGGTCGCCGTTCAAGAGCGACAGCCCGGCTGAGTCGTAGCCGCGGTACTCGAGCCTCTCGAGGCCCTTGAGCAGGAGCTCCCGGCACGGCCGGTCGCCCACATATCCAACGATCCCGCACACGGTTCAGCTGGCTCCTTGCTTCGGTGTCGTCGCGCGCCCGCCTCCATGCGAACGCCTGCTTTCAACGATCAAGAGCCGCTCTGAGCGGCTCCCTCCACCCCCTGATCGTAGCGCCGGCCGGGGGGGTTCGCGACCTATGCAAGCTCGCGCTCGACGACCTCCACGAGCCGCCGAGTGACCTGCTCGCACTCGTCCTCGTCCGGCGCTTCGACCATCACGCGCACGAGTGGCTCGGTGCCGGACGGACGGACGAGGACCCGGCCGCGGCCGTCGAGGGCCTTCGACTCCTCGTCCACCGCTTCCCACACGGGCTCCGCGCCGTCCAGAGCCTCGCGGTCGCCGACCCTCACGTTCACGAGTCGCTGGGGAAGCTTCCGCATGGCGTCGCGATCGGCGAGGTCGCGGTCGCCGAGGGCCTCGAGGGTGAGAAGCGCGGCGGCCACGCCGTCGCCGGAGGGGACGAACCCGGTGTCGATGATGTGGCCCGACTGCTCGCCGCCCAGGGCCCAGTCGCGCTCGAGCAGCTCGGCCAGCACGTGGCGGTCGCCGACCGGCGTGGTGGCCACGTTCACGCCGGCGGCCTGCATCGCCGCGTGGAAGCCGTAGTTGGTCATCACCGTCACGGCCACGCCGTCGCCCCGCAGCCGGCCGCCCTCACGCAGGTGGAGCGCGGCCAGCGCGATCAGCTCGTCGCCGTCCACGACCACACCGCGCCGGTCGACGGCCAGCACGCGGTCCCCGTCGCCGTCGAAGGCGAACGCGGCGTCGAACCCGCCCGCCGCCACGCGCTCGCCGAGCCGCTCGACGTGCGTGGAGCCGACGCCGTCGTTGATGTTGCGCCCGTCGGGCTCGGCGGCGAGCGCCTCCACGTGGGCGCCGAGGCGCCGGAAGATCTCGGGCGCGACCCGGTAGGTCGCGCCGTTCGCGCAGTCGAGCAGGATCCGCCGCCCCGAGAGGTCGAGCCCGGCGAAGCGCGAGTGGAGCTCGCGCAGGTAGTCGGCGCCGGCGCCGTGGAGCTCGCGGACGCGCCCGTCGGCGGACTCCGCCTCGGTCGCCGACCGGGCCACGATCCGCTCGATCTCGCGCTCCTGGTCGTCGCCGATCTTGGTGCCGCTTCGGCCGAAGAACTTGATCCCGTTGTCGCGGTAGGGGTTGTGCGAGGCCGACACGACCGCGGCGACGTCGAAGCCGTAGCGCCGGACGAGGAGGGCCGCGCCGGGCGTGGGCAGCACCCCGCCGAGCAGCGCGTGACCGCCCGCGGCGGCGATCCCGGCGGCCAGCGCGGCCTCCAGCATCTCCCCGGACTCGCGCGTGTCGCGGACGATCAGCACCTGTGGCGCGTCGCCGGACGCGATCTCCGCCGCCGCGCGGCCGAGCGAGAGCGCCAGCTCCGCGGTCAGGAACTCGCCCGCCACGCCGCGGACCCCGTCGGTGCCGAAGAGGCGAGCGGGGTCGCTCACGCCGCCCCCCATGCTGCGGGACCGGCCATGTTCGCGGTCAGCGCTTCGAGAACTGCGGGCGCTTGCGGGCCTTCTTGAGGCCGGCCTTCTTGCGTTCCTTGGCGCGGTCGTCGCGACTCAGGAAGCCGCGCCGCTTGAGCTCGACGCGCAGCGCGGGGTCGGCCTCGACGAGCGCGCGGGCCACGCCGTGCCGCAGCGCGCCGGCCTGCGCCGAGATGCCGCCGCCGTGGATCTTGGCCTGCACGTCCATGCGCTTCTCGAAGCCGGCGGTCTGGAGCGGCTGGCGGGCGGCCTTCTGCAGCGCGGCGCGCGGGAAGTAGTCCTCGAGCGAGCGGCCGTTCACCGTGTAGGCGCCGTCGCCCGGCTTCAGGATCACCCGCGCGACCGAGGTCTTGCGCTTGCCGGTGGCCTGGTAGCGGGCGTCGGCGGCGAGGTCGAGCGCCGTGCGGGGCTCGGCCTGCTCCGACGGCGCGTCGGCCGCGGCCTGGTCGGCGTCGGCCGCAGGCGGCTCGCCGTCGTCGGTCGCGTAGCGGTCGGCGTACTCGTCGACCTCGCCCTCCTGGCGCGACTCGTCGAGCACCAGGTCGGGCTCGAGGTGGGCGCCGGGCACGACCTCCTCCTTGGGCTCCTCGGACTTGGGCGGGCGCCGGTCGCGGCGCGGGCGCTCCTCGGCGGCCGGGGCGTCCGCGGCGGCGTCGCCCTCGGCGGACGGAGCCTCGGCTGCATCTCCGGCCCCGGCGGACGCCTCGGTTCCGGCCGCGGCGTCGCCTCCGGCGGGGGCGTCGCCCTCAGCCGCGGCATCGCCGCCGGCCGCGCCGTCGCCCTCGGCAGCGGCGTCGCCCTCGGCCTCCGGCTCCGCGTGCCCGGGCGCGCTCTCGTTCGGCGCGTCGGCCTGGGCCGTGTCGCCCGACGGCTCGGCGTCCTGCACGGTCTCGGGGTCGACGTGACCCGGTGCGCTCTCGTTGGGCCCGTCGACGTCCGGCTCGGCGGCCTCCTCCGGCGGGTCGGAGACCTGCTCGCCCTCGTCCTCGACGCCGGTCAGCGGCTCGTCGCCTGCGGTCGGCGCCTCGCTCGGGTCGGCCGACTGGCTCGGAGTCGCCTCCTCCGGGCCGTCGCCCGCCTGCGGCTCGTCCGGGCGCTCGTCGTCGATCATCGGCCCTCGACCTCCATCGGTTGCGGCTGCTGGGCGGCGTGCGGATGGTCCGGCCCGGCGTAGACCTTGAGCTTGCGGAGCTGCTGACGCCCCAGCCGGGTGCGCGGCAGCATCCCCTTGACGGCGGTGCGGATTACCTCCTCCGGGCGCCGCTCGAGCATCTCCTCGAGCGTGCGCGACCTGAGGCCGCCCGGATAGCCGGAGTGGCGGTAGTAGCGCTTCTGGTGGAGCTTGTCGCCGGTCACCGCGATCCGCTCCGCGTTCACGACGATCACGAAGTCGCCGACGTCGCAGTGCGGCGTGTACTCCGGCTTGCGCTTGCCGCGCAGCGTGTCCGCGATCTGGGTCGCCAGCCGGCCGAGCGTCTGCCCGGCCGCGTCGACGACGAGCCAGTTGCGCTCGCGCGTCGCGGGTGTAGCTACGTAGGTCTTCATGCCGCCTGGAGGCGACGAGGTTAGCGGCGCCATGCGGGGAGGCGCAGCGCGAGCACCGTCCGGGGGGCAGACCTATACTCCCGCGCGCAGTTGAAGACCTGCCGAATCCCCGCGTCGCGTGGCGCGGGGAGCGGGGGAACCAGTGGGACCTGGACGGTCCCGTGGGGCGAATCGGGCGGAGCAGGAATGCTCCGCACTGCTTTGCAGGCCGTAGCGCTGCTCTTTCGGCGCGAGCCCGTCAGCTAACCCCGTAGGCCCGAGAAGGAGACGAGGTTTGCAGCGGGAAGTCCCCCCTCTTAGGCGTATGAGGGTGATCATGGCAACAACGCTCGCCGGCGTGTCGGCGGCGCTGCTGGCCGCCCCAACCGGCGAGGCGACCCCGACGGGAGGGGCCACCTTCGTGCCGCAGCCTCACATCAAGGGCGTCAAGTGCGCCTCGGGCTGCGCCTCGCACGGCAGGGTGAAGACCGGCGGCCTGCTCGACCTGCGCGGATCCGAGCTCGGCGCGACGCGGAAGGTGATCTTCCTCGGCGGCGGCGGCGACTCCGACGACGTGGCCGTGAGCGTCTCGCCGGCGAGCAACACCCGGCTCGAGGTCCGTGTGCCGTACTCCGCCGCGAGCGGACCGCTCACCGCATGGGCCGGTGACCACGTGCGGTCCAACCGCTCGCGCTCGCTCACGATCGTGCCGGCGCCGCCCCCGGTGCAGACCGGCAAGCTGAAGCGCGCCAGCGGCCCGGCGGACAGGGGCGCTCCGGCCGTGGAGACCGCGGTCAGCTCGGGGGTCGCCTTCGTGGCCGGTCGCGACGTGAAGTTCAGCTACCGCCTCGAGGACCGCGCGCGGGTGACGGTCCGGATCGCACTCGTGCGCCTGTCCGACGGCGACACGGTCAAGACCTGGCGGCACGACTCGCCCAACCCCAGCGCCACGCACTCCGTGCAGTGGAAGCCCAGCGCCCGCGACGGTCGCTACGCCTTCCGCCTGACCGCGACCGCCACCGGGACGGGCGCGGCGGCCCGCAACGCGGACGACGACGACCAGGAGCGCGACGCCTTCGACGTGCACGGCTACGCGTTCCCGCTCCATGCGCACCACGAGTACGGCGACGGCTTCGGCGCCGCGCGTTCGGGCCACACCCACCAGGGCCAGGACGTGTTCGCGCGCTGCGGGGCCGGGATCTACGCCGCGCGCGGCGGGACCGTGCAGGACAACAAGTACCAGTCGGCCGCGGGCAACTACCTGGTGATCGACGGCGCCGGCACCGGTCGCGACTTCTTCTACGCGCACATGCGCGAGCCGTCGCCGCTCAAGGTGGGCGACCGCGTGTACACCGGCCAGCGCGTGGGCGACGTCGGCGACACCGGCGACGCCGTGGGCTGCCACCTGCACTTCGAGATGTGGACCGCGCCCGGCTGGTACGAGGGCGGCCACCCGTTCGACCCGGCGCGCTATCTGAAGCGCTGGGACGCCTACAGCTAGGCGGCGGCTACTCCCACTCGATGGTGCCGGGCGGCTTCGACGTGATGTCGAGTGTGACCCGGTTCACCTGCGGGATCTCGTTGATCATCCGTGAGGCGATCTTCTCCAGCAGGTCGTAGGGCAGGCGCGCCCAGTCGGCCGTCATCGCATCGTCGCTCGTTACCGCGCGGATCACGATCGCGTAGCCGTAGCTGCGCTCGTCGCCCTGCACGCCCACTGTCTTCAGGCCGGCCGGCAGGACGCAGAACGACTGCCACAGCTCGCGGTAGAGCCCGGCGCCGCGGATCTCGTCCTGGAGGACGAAGTCGGCGTCGCGCAGCAGCTCGAGCCGCTCCTTGGTGACCTCGCCGCCCACGACCCGGATCGCCAGACCGGGGCCGGGGAACGGCTGGCGCCAAACCAGTCGCTCGGGCATCCCGAGCTCCGCGCCGACCTGGCGGACCTCGTCCTTGAACAGCGCGCGCAGCGGCTCGACCAGCTCGAACGCGAGGTCCTCGGGCAGCCCGCCGACGTTGTGATGCGACTTGATCGTGGCCGCTCCGTGGCCGCCGCCCGACTCGATCACGTCCGAGTACAGCGTGCCCTGGACGAGGAAGCGCGGGTTGCCGAGCCCGCGTGCCTGCTCCTCGAAGACCCGGATGAACTCCTCGCCGATGATCTTGCGCTTGCGCTCCGGGTCGGTGACGCCGGCGAGCCGCGCGAGGAAGCGGTCCTCGGCGTCGACCGCCACGAGCGGCACGTGGAAGGTGTCGCGGAACGCGGCGATCACCTGGTCGCCCTCGTTCTTGCGCATCAGCCCGTGGTCGACGAACACGCACGTGAGCTGGTCGCCGACCGCCCTGTGCACGAGCAGCGCGGCCACCGACGAGTCGACGCCGCCGGACAGGCCGCAGATCACCCGCTCGCCCCCGACCTGCGCGCGGATCCGCTCGATCTGCTCCTCGACCACGGACGCGGGCGACCAGGTCATGTCGCAGCCGCAGACGTCCTCGAGGAAGGTGGTGAGGATCGCCGTGCCGTACGGCGTGTGCGCTACCTCCGGGTGGAACTGGATGCCGTAGAGGCCGCGCTCGGTGTGCTCGAAGGCGGCGACCGGCGACTCGGTGGACGACGCCAGCGCCGTGAAGCCCGCCGGCGCCTCGAACACCGTGTCGCGGTGCGACATCCAGCAGCTCTGCTCCTCCGGCAGCCCGGCCAGGAGCCGGCCCGGCTCGCGCACCGACAGCCGCGAGCGCCCGAACTCGCCGACCGACGCGCCCTCCACGCGCCCGCCCAGCTCGAGCGCCATGACCTGCATGCCGTAGCAGATGCCCATCACCGGTATCCCGAGCTCGAGCAGCTCCGGCGCGAAGCGCGGGGCGCCGTCCGCGTACACCGACGCCGGCCCGCCGGAGAGGATCAGCCCGCGCGGGGCACGGCGCTTGATCTCCTCGAGCGAGACCGTGTGCGGCATCAGCTCGCTGAACACGCCGCACTCGCGGACCCGGCGGGCGATCAGCTGCGAGTACTGACCCCCGAAGTCGAGAACAAGGATCTCGTGGCCGGAGACCGAGCGATCCGAGGACGCAGGGAGGGACGCGTGCTCCGCACGCGAGCGACCGAGGACGACGGAGCGCGAAGGTGGCCCGGCCGCGAGCTTCGGGTTCACGCGACCGTGGGCACGCCCACGGATCCGCCGCCGTTGTCGGCGGCGACGGCCTCGGGCCCCGGCGCGGCCGCCGCGGCACGCGTGGCGCCCATCCCGATGCCCTGGTCGCGCTGGAGCTGCTTGCCCTCGCTCTGGAGCGCGGGCGCGACCATCACCTCCGCCCGGTGGAAGGACGGGATGTCCTCGTACCCGCAGGTGGCCATCGAAGTGCGCAGCGAGCCCATGAGGTTGAACGTGCCGTCGTTCTCGTGCGCGGGCCCGTTCAGGATCTGCTCGAGCGTGCCGTTCTGGGTGGTCTTGACGCGCGCCCCGCGCGGCAGCGACGGGTGGAACGTGGCCATGCCCCAGTGGAACCCGCGCCCCGGCGCCTCGTACGCGCGCGCCAGCGGCGAGCCGATCATCACGGCGTCGGCCCCGCAGGCGAACGCCTTCGACACGTCGCCTCCGTTGCGCATGCCGCCGTCGGCGATGACCTTCACGTACTCGCCGGTCTCGAGCATGTGCTGCGAGCGGGCGGCCTGGACGTCGGCGATCGCGGTGGCCTGCGGCACGCCGATCCCGAGCACGCCGCGCGTGGTGCACGCCGCCCCCGGACCCACGCCCACGAGCACGGCGTCGGCGCCCGTGCGCATCAGGTGGAGCCCGGTGGAGTACGACGCGCAGCCGCCGACCACCACGGGGATCGGGAGCTCGCGGACGAACTCCTTGAGGTTGAGCGGCTCGCTGGTGGTGGAGACGTGCTCCGCCGAGATGACGGTGCCCTGGATGACGAGGATGTCGAGCCCGGCCTCGAGCGCCGTCTCGTAGTAGCGGGTGACGCGCTGCGGGGTGAGCGACGCGGCACAGACCACGCCCTGCTCCTTGATCTCCTCCACCCGCTGCGCGATCAGCTCCTCCTTGATCGGCTCCTGGTAGATCCGCTGCATCTCGGCCGTGGCCTGCTCGGCCGGCAGGAGGGCGATCCGCTCCAGCTGCTCGTCAGCGTCCTCGTAGCGCGTGAAGATGCCCTCGAGGTTGAGCACGCCCAGCCCGCCGAGCTTGCCGACGATGCCGGCAGTGGTGGGCGAGACCACGCCGTCCATCGCCGCCGCCAGGAGCGGCAGCTCGAACCGGTAGGGACCGAGGGTCCAGGTGATGTCGATGTCGTCGGGGTCGCGCGTGCGGCGGCTCGGGACGATCGCGATGTCGTCGAAGCCGTATGCGCGGCGGCCCTTCTTGCCCCGACCGATCTCTACTTCCATGGCGGCATCCTAGGTTCGGAAGCGGACTGAAAGTGACCCTAGCACCGCCGGATCCTCGCCCCGGAGGCGTGTCCGGCCGCTATTTGCGGGAAGAAACGCGGGGCGGGCTTCCGGCGTCGGCTGCGGCGTCCCGCGCGACCCGGCTCGTCGCCCGTGGCGTGGTCGGATCGGGCAATTACGGAGCAGGATCGGCCGCCTGGTCGTTCATTCATCACTTGAGCCGCCTATGACCGGCTCAAGTGATCACTCGATGGGCTACGGCGGCGAGTGCTCCGGGTCGGTCGCCCTTCGCGGGGCCTTCGGCCGCACGAAGTGATCGCGGCAGTCGCCCCTCACGCCGCGCAGCCCGGCCGGCGGGGTCAGCTCGTGCACGACCCCGTCGAAGCCGACGGCGAAGAGGTGGTCCGAGGTCCAGCCCGGCCCGCAGCCGAACTTCACCGCCGAGGTGTTGCGCCAGCCCGCGTCGGCGCCGCCCGCGATCGTGCACGCCCGCTTCGTGCGCGGGTTCAGGCGGATGATCTCCCCGGTGGCGTTCGCCGCCAGGTAGAGGACCCCGTCGCGGTCGATCGTCATGTCGTCGAGCCCCTTGGCCGAGCCGACCTGCGCGAGCACCTCGATCTTCCGCGGGTCCCGGGTCGGGATCCGGAGCACCGGCGAGTCGGCCTTGAAGGTCTGGTTCACGTACACGTAGCGGCCCGTCGGGTCCACCGCCATGCCGTTCGAGTCGTCGGTCTGAGCCCAGACGTGGTGCTTCGCGGGGTGACGGCGTGGCACGACGTAGATGCCCGGCGGGCCGCCCAGGTCGCGGCTCGTGAGGGCGTTTCCGTTGGGCAGGAAGACGAGCCCGTTGGGCATGACGAGGTTGCGCGCGAACACGGTCCGCCTGCGCGTGCGCAGGTCGAACCGCTCGAGCGTCCCGTCGGCACGGTCGAAGACGCCGCTCGCGGCCGCGTCGCCGGTGTTGAACCAGAGCACGCCCGCGCGCACCCGCAGGCCGCCCGGGCTCGTCACGTTCGGGACCAGCGTGCTCGTCCTGCCGTCGCGGGTGATGCGCACGATCGCGTCCTGGTCGGAGGCCGAGACGAGCAGGCCGCCGTGCGCGTCGACCTCCACGTTCTCGAGGCTCCCCAGCCCCTCGGTCACCACCCGGTCGCTCCAGCGGGTGCAGGGGTCCGCCGCGGCGTGGGCGGCGGGCGCCGCGGCGAGGGCGGCGGCCAGCGCCAGGGCGGCTGCCGCGCGCCTCATCCGCCGGCGTGAAGCGCCTGCTGGGACAGCTCGTCGACCGCGACCTGGCCCTCCAGCCGCGCGACCGCCGCGGGGTCGAGCACGCCCGCCCCGAAGTGCTGCACCGACTCCGCGCCGCACGCAACGGCGAGACGCACGCAGTCGTCCGGCGGGCGGGCGGTGTAGCGCGCGGCCACGTAGCCCGCGAGGAATGCGTCTCCGGAGCCGACCCGCGAGCGAGCGTCGACCACGCCCGGGTCGACGCTCGCGCGGTACAGCCGCCGCTCCGGCTCCGCGCCGACGAGCGCGATGCAGCCGGTCGGCAGCGTGAGGATCGCCTCCTGCGCGCCGATCTCGACGATCTCCTGCACGGCGCCGGGCAGGTCGTCGTCGTCGGCGAACTCGTGCCCGACCAGCTCCTCGGTCTCGTCCTGGTTCGGGGTCACGACGGTGGGCTCGGCCCGCGTGCCGTGGCGGAGCGCCTCCCCCTCGGAGTCGAGCACCGTCGTCACGCCGGTGCGGCGCAGCTCCTGGATCAGCTGTCCGTACAGCTCGGCCGGCACGCCGCGCGGAAGGCTCCCCGAGAACACCACCACGCCGGCGCCCTTCGCCAGGTACAGCAGCTTGTCGACGAACAGCTCGAGCTCGGCCTGCGAGACGTCGGGTCCGCGCTCGTTGATCTCGGTCTGCTCGCCGGTGGTCGGGTCGACCACCGCGGTCGAGGTGCGCGACTCGCCGGCGATCCGGACGAAGTCGTTGAGGATCGCGTCCTCGGTGAGCTGCTCGATGATCCGCGTGCCGGTGTGGCCGCCCGCCACGCCGGTGGCGATCACCGGCTGCCCGAGCGCCTTGAGCGCACGCGCGACGTTCACGCCCTTGCCGCCCGCCATCGCCGCCTGCTCCACCGCCCGGTGACGGCGGCCGAGGCGGAAGTTCGGGACCGCGAGCGTCTTGTCGATCGCCGCGTTGAGCGTGACGGTGATGATCATCTACGCCCTCCTCGGATCCCGACCAACGGTCCCCCAAGCTGGAGCAGCGCCAGGAGTGCCACTCCGATGATGCCTAAGGCTAACGTCGGACGGGTCTGGCCCGCCTCGATGGCGGCGCGCCGCAGGAAGCTCGAGGCCGGCACGGGCTCGCTGGTCACGAGCGGCACGCTGGCGGCCGGGTGGCCGTCGACGGTCACCGTGACCTTCCCCACCGTCGCGCCGCCGGGCTTCGGCCCGACCAGGTGGACCGGGAACGGGAGCCGCACGTAGGTGTGGATGCGCGCGCCCACCGGCACCGTGAGGGTCACGTCGCGCGCAGCGTGCAGCGAGACGTGCGCGCCGTCGAAGTAGTTGACCGGCACCAGCTGCAACGCGTTGACGGCCGAGATCACGTGCACCCGCCTGTACCGGGTGAGGCCATAGCGCAGCAGCTCGAGCGACTCGCTGTCGCGTGCCGGCTCGCTCGGCTCGCCCATCACCACGCTCAGCACGCGCGCGCCCCCGCGGTGCGCGGCGCCCACCAGCAGGTAGCCGGCCTGCTGCGTGTGGCCCGTCTTCACCCCGTCGACGAACGGGTACTCGCGCACGAGGTTGTTGCGGTTGAGCACCGTCCGCGGGTGCGCGCCGCTCGTGAGCCGCGCGCGCGGCAGGTCGACGATCCCGGCGAAGGTGCGGTCGCGCAGGAGGTCGCGGGCGAGGGTGGCCAGGTCGCGGGCCGTGGAGTAGTTGTTCGGGTCGTCCAGGCCGATCGGGTTCGCGTAGCTCGTGTCGTACAGCCCGAGGCGGCGCGCCTCGGCGTTCATCCGCGCCACGAACGCCTGCTGCGAGCCCGCGATGCCGCGTGCGAGCGTGGCCGCCGCGTCGTTGGCGCTCGGCAGCAGGAGCGCGCGCATCAGGTCGTGGACTGTCATGCGCTCGCCCGGCTCGAGGCCGAGCGTGGACTCCGCCGCGGCAGCGGCGTACGGCACGGCGCTCATCACGTCGGTCGGCCGGGTGCTGCGCAGGGCCAGCAGGGCGGTCATCAGCTTCGTCGTGCTGGCGATCGGGCGCCGGCGATCGGGGTGCTTGGCGTACAGCACCGATCCGCTGTCGGCGTCGACCACGATCGCGGCCGGAGCGCGGAGCGTCGGCGGCTTGGCCTCCTTCGCGGGCGCGGCGGCCGCGCCGCCGGGCACGAGCAGGGCCGCACCCACCAGGCCCGCCGCGAGGCGGGCGAGCGTGCGAGCGTGCGAGGGCACTACTTGAGCTTGAGCCTCTGCCCCGACGTCAGGGCCTGCGGGTCGACGTTCGGGTTCAGCTCCTGCAGCTTCTCGACCGAGACGCCCGTCTTCACGGCGATGCCGCCGAGCGTGTCGCCTGCCTGCACGACGTAGACGCTCCTGCTCACGTGGGTCCTGCGCTCACGCGCATGCCGCTTCTTGACCCGCAGGTCGCGCTGCTCCTGCTTCGTGGCCTTGTCCGAGCGCGACGACGACTTGTCGCTGCCGCCTGCGCTCGCGAGGATGATCAGCGCGGCGATCGCGGAGACGACGAGCGACGCCGGCGCGAGGATGCGCGCGGGACTGCGGGGCCGTTCGTCCATCGCCGGCGCGGATGCTACCCGGCCCCCGCCCCCACACCCTCCCAGTCGACCGCGTGCAGGCGATAGCTGCCCGATAGCCCCTTCAGCGACACCTCGCGGGCCTCGCCGAACGCGATGTCGCCGGAGCTCTCGGTCAGCTCCTTGAGCAGCGACGAGACCAGCACCTCGCCACCGTCGGCCTGCGCCGCGATTCGCGCGGCCAGGATCACGTTGCGGCCGAAGAAGTCGTCGCGCTCGCGGATCGCCTCGCCGGTGTGCATCCCGATGCGCACCCGGATCGCCTCGTCGGAGTTCTCCTCGGCGCGGGCGGCGAACGCGCGCTGGACGGCGATCGCGCAGTCGACCGCGCGGCGGGCGCTCGAGAACGCGACCATGAAGCCGTCGCCCTGCGACTTCACCTCGAAGCCGCCGTGGGCGCGCACCTCCGAACGGACGATCGAGTTGTGCTCGCGCAGGACCTCGAGCCAGCGACGGTCGCCGAGCCGCTCCGTCATCGCGGTCGACCCCTCGATGTCGCTGAAGAGGATCGTGACCGTGCCGTCGGGCGCCGCGGCGCGCGAGAGGTCCGGCCGCTCGTCCTCGACCGCCGAGGCGACGACGTCGATCGAGGTGCGCACGTCCGCCGTGTCGATGCCCTGGAGGCGCAGCTTGAGGTCGAAGCAGCGCTCCACCAGCACGCTCATTCCGAGCCGCTGGGCAACGTCGAGCGAGTCGGCGATCAGATCGAGCGCACGCTCGCGGTCGCCCTCGCCGTCGCGCTCGGCGAGCATCGCCGCGTAGCGCATCCGCGTCTCCGCCACGATCGGCGGTGCCTCCAGCGCCACGTTCATCCGCAGCGCATCCTCGAAGTGGCGCTCGGCGTCCTCGTAGCGCCCGAGCGCCGCGGCCAGCTCCGCGAGCGGCGCCGAGGCCGACCCCTCGCAGGCCCAGCCGGCGCCCACCACCACGTTGCGGTTCGCGTAGGGCAGCAGCAGGGCGTAGAGCTCCTCGCCGTACGGGTGGTCGGGCAGGCGGGCGGCCACCTGGGCCAGCATGCTGTAGCCCACGAGCCGGTTGGGGTCGGCCAGGAGCGGCGCGAAGCCGTCCACGGCCACGCGCTCGATCTCGCGCCGGCTGTCGTCCGCGCGCCCGAGCGAGGCGTACAGGAGCGCGAGGCCGCAGCGCCAGGCCGGCACGGCCGGGTACTCGGCGGCCAGCCCCGCCATCGCGTCGGCCAGCTCCTCGAGCCGGCCCTGGTGGCGGCGCAGCTCGTAGATGACCACCGCGGCGCCCTGGAGCAGGTTCGGGTCGACCGTCCCCCAGTCGGCGTGGAGGGAGTGCTCGGCGAGGATCGGCTCCACGTCGTCGAGCCGGCCCTCCATCAGGGCCATCATCGCCCGGCGGATCGCCACGGTCCGCTGGTACGACGGCCTGCGCAGCTCGGTGGCACCGCGCGCGAACGCCTCGATCTCCTCGCGCGCGCCGCGGACGTCGCCCGCCTCGAGCAGGTCGACCAGCATCAGGCCGCGCGCCTCCACGGCCAGGTCGCGCTCGCCGGCCTCGCGCGCCGAGTCGAGCAGCTCGCGCACCACCTCGTGGCGCTCATCCAGGAACTCCGGCTCGAACAGCACGAAGTGCCGCGCGTACAGGCCCGCCGCGAGCGCCCCGGCGTCGTCGAGCCGCCGGGCCATCTCGATCGCCTCGCGGGACAGCGCGCCGGCGCGCTCCGACGAGTCGAAGAAGGTGGCCATGGCCAGGCCCGCCAGCAGCCGGGCCCTCATGACCGAGTCCTCCTCGGGGACGCCCGCGAGCGCCTCCTCGAGCAGCGCGATCAGCGGCTCGTCGACCAGGCCGATGGTCATCCTGTCGGAGACGCCGAGCGCCGCGCGCGCGAGCTGCTCCTCCGCCCGCACCGACCGCGCCGCGTCGGCGGCCACGTAGAACGTCTCCTTGGCGGCGATGAGGTCGCCGGCGCGCGCCTGGGCGTCGCCGAGCGCCAGCAGCAGCTCGGCCTGCTCGCGGCCGCCGACCCCGCCGCGCAGCTCCATCGCCTGGAGCGCCTGCTCGTACAGCTTGGCGCCCTCCTCGTAGGCCAGGAGCGTCATCGCGCGGCCGGCGGCGTGGATCGAGTACTCGACCGCCTTGTCGAGGTCCTGGGCCTGGAGGAAGTGGTGGGCCAGCTCGTCCAGGTGCTCGTCGAGGCGCGCGGAGAAGAGCTGCTCGATCACCTCGCCGACGCGGCGGTGGAGGCGCACGCGGCGCGTGACGCCGAGCTCCTCGTAGAGCGCGTCGCGCACCAGCGCGTGGGAGAACGTGTAGCGGCCGACCGCGTTCGGCGTGGCGGCGATCACGCGCGCGCGGAGCGCCTCGTCGATCACCTCGAGCAGCTGCTCCCTCGTGAGCTTGTGCTCGTACTGCGGCATCTCGGCGCGGATCTCCTCGCAGACGATCCGGTCGAGCACGTCGAGGCCGAACTCGCGGCCGAGGGCCGACGCCGCCGACAGCGTGAAGTTGCACTCGCGAGAGAGCTGGTCGAGGCGGCGACCGACCACCTCGCGCACGCCCTGCGGGATCGTGAGGACGACCTCCCGGAGGTCGCCGCCGCCGTCGAGGCGGCCCTCCGACGCCAGCAGGTTGACGATCTCCGAGACGAAGAACGGGTTGCCCTCGGTCTCCTCGTGCACCGCCTGGACCAGACGCGGCGGCGCGTGCACGCTGGCGGTCATCTCGATGAAGCGCCCGACGTCGCCCTCGGTCAGGCCGCGCAGCGGGATGCGCTCCATGAGGCCCTCGCGCGAGAGGTCGGCGAGCACCTGCGAGAGCGGGTGGCGGCGCGACAGCTCCACGTCGCGGTAGGTGCTGAGCACGAGGAGCCGCGCGCCCTGGAGCTCGCGCGCCAGGAACTGGAGGAACAGCAGCGACGGCTTGTCCGCCCAGTGCAGGTCGTCCAGGAAGAGCACGAGCGGGTCCTTGCGGGCCAGGTTCTTCAGGAAGGTCGCGGTGCTGTCGAAGTAGCGGAAGCGCGCCTCCTCGGGGTCGCCCGGGCCCGCGACCTTCAGGCCCGGGATCATCTCGTAGAGCTCCGGGAGCACCTGGGCCATGTCCGCGGCCCCGGGGCCCATCTCGGCCGCCGCGCCCTTCGCCCCCTTCTCCTCGATGTAGGCGCGCGCCATCTGCACCCACGGCCAGTACGCGGGCGCGCCCTCGCCCTCGTGCGAGCGGCCCTGAAGCACGCGCGCGCCGCGCAGCCGCGCGTAGGTGAGGAGCTCCTGCGCGGTGCGCGTCTTGCCGATGCCGGGCTCGCCGACCAGCATCACCACGCCGCCGCGGCCCGCGAGGGCGTCCTCGAGGCTGGCGAGGAGGCGCTCCATCTCGCGCTCGCGTCCCACGAACACCCCGCCGGCCAGCCCCTCCATCGGGTTGGCCTCCACGGCGATCTCGCGGCGGCGGTCGGACTCGGTCACCCCGCGGGCGTGGCGCAGCGCCTCGCGCAGCTCGGTCGCGCTCGGGTAGCGGTCCTCGGGCGACTTGGCGAGCAGCTTCAGCACCACCTCCTCGAGCGCACGCGGGACCTCTGACGAGTGCCATGACGGGGCCACCGGCTCGGCGCTCGTGTGCTGGGAGATCACCGACACCGCGCTGTCGCCGGCGAACGGCGGCCGGCCGGTGAGCATCTCGTAGAGCATCGCGCCGAGCGAGTAGAGGTCGCTGGCGGCACCGGGCTTGCGACCCAGCGCCTGCTCCGGCGACATGTACGCCACCGTGCCGACGATCGTGCCGGTGCGCGTCATCCGCGAGCGGTCGAGCGAGAAGGCGAGGCCGAAGTCGCCGAGCTTGGCGGTGCCGTCCTCCGCCAGCCAGACGTTGGCCGGCTTGAGGTCGCGGTGGATGACGCCCTTCGAGTGCGCGTGCTCGAGGGCGGACGCCACGCAGTCGGCGATCCGGATCGCCTCGTCGGAGTCGAGGCGGCGGTCGGGCGCCTGGTCGAGCATCCGCTCGAGCGCGCCGCCGGCCATGTACTGGCTCACGATGTACGGCTCGCCCGCCTCGTCGCCGATGTCGTGGACGGTCACGATCGCCGGGTGGTCGCCCAGCCGCGCCATGGCGCGGGCCTCCGCGCGCACTCGCTCCCGGGCGGCGTCGTCGAGCCCCTCGGTCTTCACGAGCGCGATCGCCACGTCGCGCTCGAGGCTCGTGTCGTGGGCCAGGTACACGCGCTTGCGCCCGCCCTCGCCGAGGAAGCCCTTGATCACGTAGCGGCCGCCGGCGATGTCCGCCGGCGAGTCGTCGGGACCGCCCGTGCCGTTCGCTTCCGGCTCCTGTGCTGTCGCGCCACCGCCGTTGGCGGCGACCGGCGGCGGCTCCTCACCGGCGAGCCGGGCGCCGCAGCCGGGGCAGAAGCGAAGGTCGGCGGGGTTCTCCCTGCCGCAGTTGGGGCACGGCACGTCCGTGGCAAGCGCGCTGCCGCAGTTGCCGCAGAAGTTCGCGTCGTCGGGGTTGGCGTGGCCGCAGTCGCGGCACCTCATGACGTCGAGTTTGCCACGCGGTTGCGGTGGGCTCTACGAAATGCGGCACTCAGGAGGAGTCGCCTCCAAGACGAGGGTCCAGTTCTATGCCCTATAGGGCACACAAATGGACCCTCGTCCTCCCAAGCCCCCTTTATTGCCGAGCAAGCCGACGCTGGTAGACGGCGCCCGATGGCGCGGAGCTCAGCGCGAACCGAGACCCCAGGCCGCGTCGCGCAGCTCCTCCGCCGCCGCCCGCGCGGCCTCGGCCGGCTCGCC
Organism: Thermoleophilaceae bacterium; assembly: GCA_045805345.1. Classification (GTDB taxonomy): domain Bacteria; phylum Actinomycetota; class Thermoleophilia; order Solirubrobacterales; family Thermoleophilaceae; genus AC-37. The sequence goes on from JBJMLK010000255.1 coordinate 19,209, forward strand.
ACCCCGCTCCAGATGGGCGTTCACGATCGAGCGGGACGCCGTGACCAGCCCGGCCGCCGGATGCGGCGCGAAGGCCGGGGCCAGCGAGTCCACCGAGCCGCCCTGCGCCCCGACCCCCGGCAGCAGGAAGATCGCGCGCGGCATCAGCTCGCGCAGGCGGCCGAGCAGCTCGGGCTGCGTGGCGCCGGTCACCGCGCCCACCGCCGACAGGCCGGCGGCGCCCACCGACGCCGCGCCGGCCTCGTCGACCAGCCGCGACAGCAGCTCGTGCAGCGGCGCGTCCGGGGCGGGCCTGTCCTGCACCTCGGCCGCCCCGGGGTTCGACGTGCGCACGAGCACGAACACGCCGGCGCCCGCGGCGACGGCGGCGTCGACGAGCGGCTCGAGCGCGTCGCGGCCCAGCAGCGGGTTGGCGGTGAACGCGTCCAGCCCCAGGCCTGGGACGTCGCCGAACGGGCCGGGGGTCGAGCCGACGAGCGCCTGCGCGTAGGCCCGCGCCGTGACCGGCACGTCGCCGCGCTTGCCGTCGCCGAGCACCAGCAGCCCGGCGGCCCGTGCGTGCGCGATCACGTCTCCGAGCGCGGCCCAGCCGGGCGCCCCCAGCCGCTCAAAGCAGGCGAGCTGGGGCTTGACCGCCACGCACGCCGGGCCCGCCGCGTCGATCGCGGCGCGGCAGTGGCGCGCCACGGCGCGCGCCGTGCGAGCCGCGACGCCGCGGTGACCACCGTCCTCGCCCTCAGGAACGACCGCGCCCGGCCAAAGGACAGCCGGGTCGGGGTCGAGCCCTAGCACGATCTGGCTGCGGCGCTCCTCGACGAGCGCCGCCAGGCGGTCCGCGAAGCCGGCGTCCACGCCTTCGGCCTATCCGAAGGCGCTTCGCCGGTTGCCGCGGCCGGGTGTCAGCCTCTGGTCCTCCGGCGCGACTACGAGCTCGCGCCGGACTTGACCGCGTTCTTCAGGGACGAGCCCGCGCTGAACCGTGGGACCCTGCTCGCGGCGATCTGGATCCGCTCGCCGGTCTGCGGGTTGACGCCCTGACGTGCGCCACGGTCAGCGACCGTGAACTTGCCGAACCCGGTGAAGCTGACCTCGCCGCCCCGGCTGAGCGTCTCCTCGATGACCTGGAGCACGGCGTCGACGGCCTTACCGGCCTCACTCTTCCCGATTCCGGATGTGTTTGCGACCTGATCGACGAATTCCTGCTTTGTCACCGCTTCCCCCTTGTTCGCGTTGTAGGTGCGGTTGGCGAAGCTAAACAGCGCCCGCGGACGACTTCTATCCGGGAAAACGCATTCCCACGGGGTTTTTGGCCCGGCGGGGGGCCTTTTGCGCGCAAATAGCGGGTTTCCGATGCTCAGCTGCCCGACACGGCCATCTCGCCCAGCAGCAGCGGGGCGCCGCGCACGCTGCCGCCGAACGGGACCCAGCGGGCCTCGCTTCCCACCGCCTGCACGGACCGCAGCATCGCCACGAGATCGCTCGCGATCGTGATCTCGCGGACGGGCTCGGCCAGCTCCCCTCCCTCGATCAGGATCCCCGTCGCTCCGACCGAGAACGTGCCCGAGACCGGGTTCACGCCCGAGTGAAGCCCGGCTACGTCGGTCACGTAGAGGCCGTCGCCGGCACGCCGCACGAGCTCCTCCAGGCTCGCCTCGCCAGGCTCGACCACCAGATTGCTCGTGCCCACGGCGGGCGAGCTGCGGTACGACGCGCGCTGCGCGCTGGCCGTGGTCGTGCGACCGCCGCGGCGAGCCGTGCGGCTGTCGAACAGGAACGTCTGCAGGCGGCCGGCCGAGATCAGCGGGAGCGGCCGGCGCGGCGACCCCTCGCCGTCGAACGGCGCGCTCGCCAGGCCGTCGCGGTGCGTCCCGTCGTCGCTCAGCCGCAGCTCGGGGGCGGCGATCTCGTCACCCTCCCGGCCGGCGAACAGCGAGCGGCCGCGCTGGACGGCGTCGGCCGACAGCATGCC
>JBJMLK010000256.1:0-15354 GCA_045805345.1 Thermoleophilaceae bacterium
CGCCACGTCGTCCGCGGTCACGAGCGGCAGCGCCTTCGGCCGACCCTGGCCATCGAGCATCGCCGTGTCCACCTGCGCCGGCTGGATCACCGAGAAGCGCACGCCGCTCCCGCGGTACTCGAGCCGCAGCGACTCCGTCAGCCCCACCACGCCGTGCTTGGTGGCCGAGTAGACGGCGCTGCCGGGCAGCGGCACGCGCCCGACGCCGGAGGCCACGTTCACCAGGTGGCCGCGGCCGCGCGGCAGCATCCGCCGGAGCGCCAGCCGCGAGCCGTTGACCGCGCCGCCCAGGTTGACCTCGATCTGGCGGCGGCTCACCTCGTCCGGCTCCTCGTGGAACGGCCCGATCCAGTCGATCCCGGCGTTGTTGACCAGCACGTCGAGCGGGCCGTGGCGCCGCTCGGCCTCCGCGAGGAATGCCTCGAACGCCTCGCGGTCGCTGACGTCGACCGCCACACCGGCGGCGCCGGCGCCGATCGCCGCGGCCGCCGCCTCGGCGGCGGGGCCGTCCACATCGCCGATCGTCACGCGCGCGCCCGCGCGCGCGAACCGCTCGGCCACCGCGCGGCCTATGCCGTTGGCGCCGCCGGTCACGGCCACGGTGAGGCCGGCGATGTCGGTCGTGGGAGCCATCCCGGCGGAGCTTACGCGGCCGTCTCGCGCAGGTACTGGTGAACGAAGGCGATCGCCATGCTCCCCTCGGCTCCGGATAGCCTGAGGCCGATGATCGAACGCGGCCAGGAGGCGCCGGACTTCACGCTCGCGGACCAGGACGGCGAGCCGACAACGCTCAGCTCGCTGCGCGGCGCGCCGGTCGTCCTCTACTTCTACCCGAAGGCCGACACGCCCGGGTGCACGACGCAGGCATGCGGGATCCGCGACCGGCGCTCCGAGTACGAGCGGGCGGGGGCGAGGGTGCTGGGCGTCTCCCCGGACGAGGTGCCGGCGCTGCGCAGGTTCGCCGACAAGTACGGCCTCGACTTCACCCTGCTGGCCGACCCGGAGCACGAGGTGGCGGAGCTGTACGGCGTGTGGGTCGAGAAGCGGATGTACGGGAGGACGTACATGGGCGTGCAGCGCGCGACGTTCGTGATCGCGTCCGACGGGACGGTGGCCGAGGTGATCCCGAAGGTCTCGCCGAAGACGCACGACGACGTGGTGCTGGCGGCGCTCGCCGAGCGCGTCTGAGCTTCGAGCGATGCGTGGTCGGGGTTGCTGGGCGAACGGCGGCAGTAACGGGGTGCCACGGGGCGATCTTGCGGGTTCGTCCTGCCCTGACCTCGCATAGCGAGGTCTAAGCAGGACGGATCGCGCTCGACCGGGAGACACAGCGGGGATGGGACGCTCGTCCTTGCGACGGCCAGGCCGGGGTAGGGTTGCCCGGGTGCGCGTAGCCGCCGTGCAGCTCGAGGTCGCGCTCGGGGACGTGGAGCGCAACCTCGCCGAGTCCGAGCGCCTGGTGCGCGCGGCCGCGCGACAGGGGGCCGAGCTGGTGGCGCTGCCGGAGTTCTTCACCACGGGCGCGGCGTTCCTTCCCGAGCTGGCGGGCGCCGCCATCGCCCCCGACGGCGCGGCCACGGGCCTGCTCACGCGGCTCGCTCGCGACGAGGGCATCTGGGTGGGCGGCTCGTTCCTCTGCCGCGATCCGGACGGCGACGTGCGAAACGCGTTCTTCCTCGCCGGGTCGGGCGGCGAGCTGCTGGGCCGCCACGACAAGGACCTGCCCACCATGTGGGAGAACGCCCTCTACGTCGGCGGTTGCGACGACGGCGTGATCGACGCCGGTCCGTTCACCGCGGGCGCCGCCGTGTGCTGGGAGTTCATGCGTTCGCAGACGGCGCGCCGGCTCGCGGGCCGGGTGGACGTGGTGATCGGCGGCTCGAACTGGTGGAGCGTGCCGCCGTGGCCGCCGGCCGGCGTCACCCGCCGCCTCGAGGCGAGCAACGCGCGAACGGCGCGCCGGGCGCCGGCGGTCTTCGGCCGCTACGTCGGCGCTCCGGTGGTCCACGCCGCGATCTCGGGGTGCGTCAGGTGCCCGTGGCCCGAGCTGCCGGAGATCACCTACGACGGGCACTTCCAGGGCGGCGCGCTGATCGCGGACGCGCGCGGGCGGGTGCTGGCCGTGCGCGGGCGGGAGGAGGGCTCGGGGGTGGCGGTGACCGACGTGGAGATCGGGCGCGCGCAGCCCGTGGAGGCGATCCCGTCGCGCTACTGGCTGCACCGCCGCGGCCTGCCCGGCGCGATCGCCTGGAACACGCAGCGGATCCACGGCCGCCGCTGGTACCCGCGCCACGCGCGCGGCCGCGCACCGTGGCAGCCGTCCAGCGCGCACCACGATGTGCCGGACCTCGCCGTCGGTCGCGGCACGCGCTGACGGTCAGTCGCGCGGCGGCGCCGGCAGCGAGTAGTCGAGCCACTCCGAGCGCCGGCCGCCCACGCGGTCGTAGACCGCCTGCGCGCGCAGGTTGTCCTTGGCGGTGCGCCATTCGAGCTCGACGGCGCCGCGCTCGCGGCAGAGCCCCAGGCACTCGGCGATCAGCGCCTCGGCCGCGCCGCCGCCACGCGCGTCCTCGACCACGAACAGGTCGTTCATCACGCCGATCTCGCCCGCCTGGAGCGTGCTCCAGGTCCAGTAGAGCGTGGCGAAGCCGATCGCGCGGCCGCCGTCGCCGTCGCGGGCGATCAGCTGCACGCCGTGGCACTCGGGCCACGCCAGCAGCGCGCGCGAGAGCGCGAGCAGGTCCTCGTCGGACGGCGCCACCTCGTAGAAGTCGCAGTAGCCGCGCATCAGCGGGAGCAGGTCGTGCAGGTCGGCCTCGGTCACGCGCGCGATCACGGTGCCGCCGCCTCGTAGCGGGTCTCGGGGCGGGTGCGAGTCAACGCCGGTGCGGCTTGCGAGCCTTGACCTTCGCGCCCGCGGTGGGGCCCTCCGATCCGTTTCGGCCGAGCGCGCGCACGAGGACCCGTCCACCAGCGAACGGGTTGAAGCGCACGAAGCGCGCGCTCGTCCGGCGGGTGGTGACCAGATACCGGAACCCGTTGCTCTGCTGCGCGAGCACCACATAGCGCGCCGCGCCGCCGACGTGTCGCCAGCTCACCACGAGGCCCTTGGCCTTCGACCGCTTCACGCGCAGCGCACGCGGCTTCCCCGGACGCGCGCTCGCGGGGGCGGTGTAGTGCGCGACCACGAGCGACTCCTTCGTCACTCCGCCGCTCTCGACGAGCGCCACGATCGTCCGCAGACCCCTCCGGCCGTCGGCCGGACGGAAGCGGATGGTGCCGCGGCCGGACTTCGCCGCGCCGAGCCGGTGGAAGGTGCGCCCGCCGCGCTCGAAGAACGTGACCCGCCGGCCGCCGGCCGTGGCGAGCTGGTAGTGCAGCGTGCGCTTGCGGCCGCTGCCCGTGACCTTCGCCTTGATCCGGGGCTTCGCAAGCCCGTTGGCGACGGAGACTGCCGCGATCTTCGATCCCGGCTGCGGCGCGAGCGACCAGGTGCCGCCACGCGGCCTGCGCAGCGCGATCAGCGTCGTCTTCTGCTTGTCGCGGGTGATCCCGATCACGTCGCGGTCGACGCGGCCCTGACCGGTCTGGGGGATCGACACCTTGGCCCCGCCCGGCTTCGTGAGCACGAGCTTGGGTGCCGCTCCGACGCCCCTCACCCTGATCATCGCCGAGGGCAACCCCGCGGGCAGCGTGAACCTCCGCGGCCCGGTCGCCGCCGTTCGCAGCGCGGGCTTCACCTCGCGGTACGGGCCGACGTCGCAGCTGAAGACCATCAGGTCCGGGAAGCCCTCGCCCCAGCGATAGCCGATGCCGGCGTCGACCGGGATCGTCGGGCCGAACGGGCTGACCGGCACGGGCACGACCGTGCAGAGGCCGATGCCGGCGCTTGACACCACCGCGTCGGCGCCCTTGCAGATCGGGCCCACGATGTCGATGTCGATGCAGCCCTCGACCTTCCCCTCGAGGTTGAACTTCTTCTGCAGCGCCTGGATCCAGCCGTTCACGTCGCCCTTGATGCTCACGGTGTCGTCGTCGTCGCCCATGTCGAACTTGAAGCCGCCGCCGAACTCGACGTAGTCGGGGAACGCGTAGAAGAGGTAGGCGTTGAGAAGCGGTACGGCTTTGTCGACCACCGGAACGAGCAGCTTCGCCACGCCGCCCACGGCCACCGACACCGAGTCGAGCGTCCTGCCGCCGAGGAACTCGAGGCCCGGCGGCGCGTACTCCTCGGGGAAGTCGTACGGGTGCTCGGCGCTCGCGAGCGCGACGAACGCACTGCCGTCGATGGCGAACACCTCGCCGGCGGCGATCGACATCCGGCCGGTGAAGCGCGTCGGCTTAAGCCCGATCGCGCCGCCGATCTCCACGAGCGAGACGCCTGGGAAGAGCTCCGGTCGCGGCGGGATCGGGAACGCCACGCCGCCCCCCGCGTAGTCGAACTTGCCGTTGCGCAGGCCGAAGCCGTAGTCGGGCGGCGGCGGCGCCGCCTTAAGCTGGACCGGGCTCAGCGCGGCGAGCTGGAAGTTCGCTCCACCGCGCCAGATGTTCCCGGTGCGCTGGTACTGGAAGAAGAGGTCGTTCACGAGCAGCGGTCCGAGGAAGACATGCGGGATGTGCTGGATCCGCACGCCCTCGAACTCGACGCCACCCGTGTTCGACGCATGCAGGGTGAAGTCGCCCTCCGCCTCCTTGCCGAAGCCGGCGCTGAACACCGCGGGCAGGATCATCGAGAACCTGATCTCGCTCCTGCGCCCCTTCAACAGGGCGACCTCGATGCCGCCGCCCGTCTTGAGGCCGAACAGGGAGACCTTGCCGGTCTTGAGCGGCGGGAGCGCGAAGCGGCCCTTCGTCGGCGTGACCTTCAGCTCGAGCGGGATGTCCTTCGGTTGGATGATGTTGCCCGGCAGCGAGATCAGCATCGGGAACTTGCCGATCCCGATCGTCGCCTGCCAGCTGTCGTACTCGGTTTGAACGGCGTCCGGAACCTTGATCGGGATCCCGTTCAGGGCGAGCGGCCCCTTGAGCTTCGCGTGGTAGACCGTGTACCTGCCGAGCGTGTGTGCCCCATCGCCGACGTCCGTGCGCGCGGCCCCGGGCAGCTCCACCGTCGGCAGCTCCCGCCGCGGCTCGATCTTGAAGCACTGGTCGGCGTCGCCGCGCGCGTTCACCTCGACGATGTCGCCGAAGGAGAAGGTCTTCACGCAGCCGGGCCGGTCGGGCTGGTTCGGGCCGAGCAGCTTCTCGCAGGCGACGACGCTGGTGCTGCGCACGTTCTGATCTGCGCGCGCCACGCTGAACGACTGCGCGAAGACGTCGGTCTTGCCGGCGGAGTCGGTGACGCGGAGGCGCACGGCATGCTGCCCCTTCCTGAACGGCCGCGACACGGCTGGAGCCGACCCTCCACAGCTGGCGTCGTAGTTCCCGTCGGAGTTGAAGTCCCAGTCGTACTTCACGATCCTGCGGCCCAGCGAGGGCTTCGAGGCCTTGCCGCTCAGCCAGATCGCCTGCCTCAGCGTGTGCGACTTCCCGTGCTTGAAGTTCGCCACCGGCCGCGAGCCGCCCGCTCCGCCGCCGGGCTCCCCGAGCGGCGGCGGCGCGTTGGGCCCGATCGCGGTCGCGAGGCGCCCGACCTCCGTCGGCGTGAGCGCGCGCGAGTAGACCCGCGGCTCGTCGATGTCGCCGACGAAGCCGGTGTGGATCGAGGTGCACGTCGAGTTCCCCGTGAACGTCCCGAGGAAGAGGCGGTCGTCGTCGAGCCCGTACTCGATCCCCCCGGTCCCGGGCGTGCCGGCGCCGATCTGCTTGCCGTCCACGTACAACCGCACGCTCGAGCCGTCGAACGTGCCGGCGACCAGGTGCCACTTGCCGTTCCATACCTGCGCCGCCGTCGCGTGCGGGCTGGTCGTGGGCGTCGCGCCGTTCAGGACGTAGAACTCGAGGCCGCCCGACGCCCCGGTCGTGAGCGCGTACGACGACGCGAAGCAGTCGCCGACGGCGCCCTTGCTGATGATGTAGCGGTGTTGGCCGGGACCCGCGGCCGTCCGTACCCACGCGAGGGCGGTGACCGCCTGCGGCTCGAGGAGGTCGTTGTCGGCGGCCTGCATGCCGTCGTCGTCCGAGCCGGCGCTGCCATTGAAGCGCAGGGCCTTGCCGAACTTCCCGTTGTCGATCAGCGCCTCGCCGCTCGGCTTGCCGGACAGCGTGAGGTCGTGCCCGGAGCTGTCGGGCGTCGTGGTGAACGGGCCGGTGTCGCCGAAGGGGTTCACGTTCAGCACGTCCAGGTGGTACTCCGCCCGCAGCGGTTCGGCGTGGGTGGCAAGCGCGGCGCCGGGCAGGGCGAGCGAGGCGACGGCGGCGAGGCATGCGGCGATCACCCTCACGGCGGCGAGACTACATCTGCCGCGTCCATCGCCGCAAGTGCCACCGGTTGCGGACGAGCCCCGCACGGCATAGGGTCGAGACAGCCCTTGGCCCAGCTGGAGACCGTCACCGCCCTGTTCACCGATCTCGCCGGCTCCACCGGCCTGGCCACTCGGGTCGGCCCCGCGGCGGCCGAGGCGCTCCGGCGCGATCACTTCGCGATCCTGCGCGAGTCGGTCGAGGCCACCGGCGGGCGGGAGGTCAAGAACGTCGGCGACGGCCTGATGGTCGTCTTCGGGAGCTGCTCCAGCGCGGTCGCCTGCGGCGTCGACATGCAGCAGCGGATCGAGCGCCGCAACCGGCGCGCCGACGAGCAGTTCGCCGTGCGGATCGGGATCTCGATGGGCGAGGCCGACGTCGAGGAGGGCGACTACTTCGGGCCGCCCGTCGTCGAGGCCGCGCGGCTCTGCAACGCCGCGGCGGGCGGGCAGGTCCTCTGCGGCGACATGGTCCGGGCGATGGCGCGTCAGGGCGCCGAGTTTCGGTCGGTCGGCGAGCTCGAGCTGAAGGGGCTGGCGGAGCCGTTCCCGGCGCACGAGGTCGCCTGGCAGCCGGCGGCCGGCGGGGCCGGCTCGCTGCCGCTGCCGGCCCGCCTGCGCGAGGTACCGCCGGTCGGGTATGTCGGTCGCGAGGCAGAGCGTGAGGGCCTCTCCTTCCTCCTCGATCTCGCGCGCGACGGGCGCCGCCGAGTGGCCTTCATCTCGGGCGAGCCCGGCATCGGCAAGACGAGGCTCGCCACGCAACTCGCGGTGCACGCGCACGGCGACGGCGCCGCGGTTCTATACGGGCGTTGCGACGAGGACCTCGGCGTCCCCTACGGGCCGTGGGTGCGCGCGCTCAGGCACTACGTGGCCGAGGCGCCTGAGGAGGTCCTGCGCGCGCACGCGGAGCGCCACGGCGGTGAGCTGGCGCGCCTGGTCCCGGACGTGAGCGCCCGGATCGCCGGCTATCCGGAGCCGCGTCAGAGCGAGGCCGAGACGGAGCGCTACCTGCTGTTCGGCGCGGTCACCGGCCTGCTCGAGGTCGCCGGCGAGAACGAGCCGCTCGTGCTGATCCTCGACGACCTGCACTGGGCGGACCCGCCGTCGCTCTCCTTGCTTCGCCATGTGGCCACGCACGACGCGCCCCTGCGCCTGCTCGTGCTCGGCACCTACCGCGACTCCGAGCTGGCGAGCGGCCACCCGCTCACGCCGCTGCTCGCGGACCTCCACCGCGAGGAAGGGGTCAGCCGGATCCCGCTCGACGGGCTCGACGAGTCGGGCGTCGTCGCGATCATGGAGGCGGCGGCCGGCCATGAGATGAACGACGACGGGCGCCGGCTCGCGCGGGCGATCGTCCGGGAGACCGGCGGCAACCCGTTCTTCGTCGGCGAGCTGCTGCGGCATTTGCGCGAGAGCGGCGCGGTCGTACAGGGCGACGACGGCCGCTTCCGGATCGAGGGCGACATCGCGGAGCTCGGGCTGCCGCAGAGCGTGCGCGAGGTGGTCGGCCGGCGCGTGGAGCGACTCAGCGACGACGGCCGCCGGGCGCTGAGCGTCGCCGCGGTAATCGGGCGCGACTTCGACGTGGACCTGCTCGCGCGGGTGCTCGAGACCGACCAGGACTCGCTGCTCGACCTTCTCGAGGAGGCGACCGCGGCGTCGGTGATCGACGAGGCGAGCCCGGTCGGCCGCTTCACCTTCGCGCACGCGCTGATCAACCACACGCTCTACGAGGACCTGAGCCGCACGCGGCGGGCGCGGATCCACGCGCGGGTGGCCACCGAGCTTGAGGCGATTTGCGGCGACGACCCCAGTGAGCGCGTGGCCGAGCTGGCGCATCACTGGGGCCACGCGGCGACCGCGGACGAGCCCTCGAAGGCCGTGGCGTATGCGCGTCAGGCGGGCGAGCGGGCGCTCGAGAAGCTCGCGCCGGCCGATGCGGTGCGCTGGTTCGGCCAGGCGCTCGACTTGCAGGGCGAGGGCGCGCCGGCCGACGCCGTTCGGTGTGACCTGCTGATCGGCCTTGGGGAGGCGCAGCGGCAGGTCGGCGACGCGGCGCACCGCGAGACGCTGCTCACCGCCGGCGAGCTCGCCTCGGAGCTCGGCGATGCCGACCGCGCCGCGCGCGCCGCGTTCGCCAACCAGCGCGGCTGGACGGCCGTGTTCGGGCAGGTCGACGCCGAGCGGGTCGCCGCGCTCGAGCGCGCTGTCGAGCTCGACGGACTGAGGAACGCCGCACGCTCGGCCCGGCTGATCTCGCGGCAGACGGTCGAGCTCCAGTACAACCCCGACCACGAGAAGCGCTGGGCGCTGGCCGACGAGGCGCTGGCGCTCGCGCGCGAGTCCGGCGACGACCGGACGCTCGCCAACGTGCTCTTCGAGCACGTCTACGCGACCGTGTCGCGCAGCGACAGCCCGGCCGTTCGGGCGCTCAGCGACGAGCTGCTGGAGCTGACCGAGACGCTCGACGACCCCGCCCTGCGCGTACGCGCCGGCCTTGCGGACTGCCTCTGGTGCCTGGTCGAGGGGAACATCGCCGGCGCGCGTGCGCGCATGGCTAGCTGTCGAGCCGCCGCCGACGAGACGCGCGACCCCACCCTGAGGTGGTTCTCGACGTACATCGAGGCATCGATCCTCTACGGGGTGGGCGACCTCGCCGGGTCCGAGCGCCTGGCCGACCTGGCGGTGGCCCTCGGGACGGCGGCGGGCCAGCCCGACGCGGTCATGGTCTACGGAGCCGAGGTGCTCCCGATCCGGGTCGCGCAGGGTCGCGCCGAGGAGGTCATCCCGATGATCGAGCAGGCCGAGGCTGAGAATCCACTGCTGCCGGCGTGGCGCGCCGCGCTCGCCGCTGCGCTGGCGACGGCGGGCAGGCTCGACGATGCTGCGGCGATCCTGGCGGACTTCGCTCGCGACCGGTTCGAGGGCGTGCCGCGCGATCAGGCGTACCTCACCGCGCTCGCTTCGCTCGCGCCCGTCGCCGTCGACGCTTGTGACACCGGCGCCGCGGCCGTGCTGTACGAGCTGCTCGAGCCGTGGGCCGAGAGTGTGCCGTGGAACGGAGCCACCTCGGCCCCCCAGATCGGCACCTATCTCGGGATGCTCGCGTCGACCCTGGACCGCCGCGACCTCGCGGAGCGGCACCTGCGCGCGTCGTGCGAGTTCCACGAGCGCGTCGGGCTCGCGATGTACGCGCCGTTCAGCCGCCAGTACCTCGCCGAGGCGCTGGCCGCGCGCAGTGACGACGACGCCGCCCGTCGTGAGGCCACGACCGCCCGGCAGATGGCGCGCGACGTCGGCTACGTGATGATCGAGCAACGAGCCGACGCACTGCTCGAGGACCGCGTACGGCCGAAGCAGACGCGGTAGCGCCGGCCGCTACCAGGTGTCAACGAAACGATGCCCGTGCGGCGGCCGGCGCGGGCCGCTCGCCGCGGCCAGGGTCGCGGCGATCAGCGAGCGGGTCTCCGCCGGGTCGATCACGTCGTCGAGCTCGAACAGCATCGCCGCGTTGATCGCCCTCGCGTTGTCCTGGGCGGCCGCGGTCACCTCGCGCACGCGCTGCTCGCGCGCCTCGTCGTCCTCGATCGCCTCCAGCTCCTTGCGCAGGCCAAGGCGCACGGCGCCCTCGAGGCCCATCGGTCCCAGGTGCGCGCTCGGCCAGGCGACCGTCAGCAGCGGCTCGTGCAGGCTGCCGCCGACCATCGCCTGTGCTCCCAGGCCGTAGCCGCGGCGCAGCACGACGGCCACGAACGGCACGCTGAGCGCCGCGCCCGCCACGAGCAGGCGCGAGGTGTGGCGCACGAGGGCGGTGGCCTCGGCCTTGGGCCCGACCATCATCCCCGGCGTGTCGACCAGCGAGACGATCGGGAGGTCGAACGCGTCGCAGAGCTGCATGAAGCGCGCCGCCTTGTCGGCGCCGTCGCTCGTGATCGCGCCGGCCATGTGCATCGTGTTGTTGGCGATCAGCCCCAGCGGGCGGCCCTCGATCCGCAGGAGCGCCGTGGTCAGCTCGGGCGCGAAGCGCTCGCGCAGGAAGGTGACGCTGCCCTCGTCGGCGAGCGTCTCGACGATCGGGTGCACCTTGTAGGCGCGCCGCTCGCGCTCGGGGACCATGTCGCGCAGCAGGGCCTGGTCGGGCTCGGTCCAGGAGTCGGACCGCCCCTGGAAGTAGCCGATCAGGCGCTTGGTCGCCGCCACCGCCTCCGCCTCGTCGCCAACCACGAGGTCGACGACGCCGTTCGGCGCCTGCATCTCGATCGGGCCGACGTCGTCGGGGTCGACCTCGCCCAGCCCGCCGCCGGCGATCATCGCGGGGCCGCCCATCCCGATCGACGCGTCCTCGGTGGCCACGATCAGGTCCGAGCAGCCGGCGATCACCGCGTTGCCCGCGAAGCAGCGCCCCTTGACCACCGCGATGCGCGGCACGAGGCCGGACAGTCGCGCCCAGAGCGCGAACGCGCGCACGTGCAGCGCCGAGACCTGCGGGTAGTCGGTGTCGCCGGGCCGCCCGCCGCCGCCCTCGGCGAAGAACACAGTCGGCAGGCGCATCCGTTCGATCAGCTCGAACAGCCGGTCCTTCTTCAGGTGGCCGAGCGCGCCCTGCGTGCCGGCGAGCACCGTGTAGTCGTAGGAGAGCACCGCGCAGGGCTCGCCGTTCACGCGCGCCGTGCCGGCCACCAGCCCGTCGGCGGGCGTCCGCTCGATCAGGTCCTGGAGCTCGCGGCGCTGGCGCTGCGGGGCGATCGCGAAGCGTCCGTACTCCACGAAGGACCCCGCATCGACGAGGTCGGCCACGTTCTCGCGCGCCGTGCGGCCGCCGCGGCCGTGGCGCTTCTCGACCGCGTCCGGCCGCGCCGCGTCCTCGGTCAGCGCGCGACGGCGGAGCAGCTCGGCGAGGTCCTCGCGCTCGGTCATCGCGGGATCTTGACATCGCGCGGTGGGCCGGAGTAGGTTCGCGCCGTACTGACCCAGACCCCCGGAAGGTTGCGGATGTCCGAGAACAGCGATGCCCTGAAGCGCGGCTACGACGCGTTCAACTCCGGCGACGCGGAGGCGCTGGGCGAGATCTACGACGACGACTGCACGTGGGAGGGCCCGAACACCGAGGGCGTGCCGATGTCCGGCAAGCACGACGGGAAGGACGCCATTCTCCAGGCGCTGGGCCAGGTCGGCGAGCAGTTCGAGAGCTTCAACGTGAGCCCCGACGAGATGGTCGAGCAGGGCGACACGATCGTCGTGCTCTCGCATCTCGAGGCGAAGACGAAGTCGGGCAACGAGGTCAAGGGCCCCACCGTCGAGATCTGGCGAATGAGCGGCGGCAAGGCCAACCGCGTCCAGAGCCTGGCCGACACGGCCCAGATGAAGGCGGCGCTCGGCTGAGCCCCCCGCCGCGGAATAGAGTCCGCGGCATGGGCGAACGAACTTCATACGCACCGGGCACCTTCTCCTGGGCCGACATCAGCACGACCGACCAGGAGGGCGCGAAGACCTTCTACACGAGCCTGTTCGGCTGGGAGGCCGAGGACCTGCCGGTCGGCGACGGCGTCTCGTATTCGATGATGCGGCTCGACGGCCGCACCGTCGCCGCGATCTCGCCGCAGCCGCAGCAGCAGCGCGAGGCGGGCGTGCCGCCTTTGTGGAACTCGTACGTGACGGTTGAGAGCGCCGACGCCGCGGCGGCGCGCGCCGGCGAGCTCGGCGCGACCGTGCACGCGCCGCCGTTCGACGTGATGGACGCGGGGCGCATGGCCGTCGTTCAGGATCCGCAGGGCGCGTTCTTCATGGTCTGGGAGCCGCGCGAGAACATCGGCGCGCAGTTCGTGAACGCGCCCGGCGCGCTCGCCTGGAACGAGCTCGCGACGCCGGACGTGGACGCCGCGATCGGCTTCTACGGCGACCTCTTCGGCTGGAGCACCGACGCGTTCGAGAACAGTCCGGAGCGCTACGAGGTCATCAAGAACGGCGACGCCGCGAACGGCGGGATCCACGAGCTGCGTGAGGGGCAGGGGCCGCCGAACTGGCTCGTGTACTTCGGCATCGACGACATAGACCGCGGCCTCGCGCGGGTCGACGAGCTGGGCGGCTCCAAGCTCATGGGCCCGATCGACATAGGGATCGCGAAGACGGGCATCGTCCGCGACGCCCAGGGCGCCGTGTTCGCGATCTACGCGGGCGAGTTCCAGGACTGATGCAACAGGGGCCTGGGCCCCCGTTGCACCTGTTGCAGGTCAGGCGCGGGGGCGGCCTAGGCGCCGGGTCGAGGCGCCCAGCAGGAGCAGCACGCCGCCGGCGGCGACCACCAGCACGACGTCGAGCCCGCTGAACGGCAGCACGCCGCCGGCCGATTCTCTGCTGCCCGCGGCCTTGACGGTGCCATCGGGCTTCGGGTCAGCCTGCTGCTGAACGCTGCCGGCGGGAGCGCTGTACCCGTTCTGCGCGCTCGTCTGAGCCGTTGCTGGGGCTGCCAGCAGGAGAAGGGTCGCGGCGGTGGCGGCGATCCATCCGAGGGGTGACTTCATGGAGTTCCTTTCCATTGGAGTGGATCTGACGCCGCGGGCCATCCGTGGCCCACGACGTCTTTGACCCGGCTGGGAGGAGGACAACCGCCTCACCTCGAGTGCGATACAGACACGCGCGTGCATGGCGCTGCGGGACGTCGCGCTCCTAAGAGCGTCCGTCGCGGTAGCGTCCGGCCTGACCGTGGTCGCTGGGACGACGACGGGCTTCGGTGCGTCGAGCGCTTCTGGGCAGCCCGGGAGATGGGCGCCTCCTCTCGGTCCCGCCCGGCGCCGTTCCGGCGTTGGCGGTCCCTTCGCGTGCGACCACTGTAGACCCTTTGCGCCCGGACCGATACGGCGCTACCCTTGACGGACCCACCGACGCCTTCGTTGCGTGGATCGGGGGTCGGCTACGGCCGCCCGCGGACGCCGCAGGGAACCCGCCGGACACCGCTATGCGGGACGCATCGTCGGACCGCTGAGGAGCCGGACAGATGTCCCACCATGACGCAGGCGACCACCGCGGCGAGCTGACCGCGCAGATCTCGAACATCGTCGTACAGAGGTTGTCCCGCACCACCGGGCGCGGCCCGACGAAGGCGAAGACCACGATGGGCGAGAACGGCGTCTTCGTCGTGCTCCAGGACACGCTCACCAGGGGTGAGCAGACGCTCGCCGACGCCGGCGAGTCGCAGACCGTGCTCGACGTCCGCCGGAAGTGGCAGGCGGTGATGCAGGACGAGATCAGCCGCGAGATCGAGGAGCTGACCGGCCGCAAGGTGATCGGGTTCATGAGCGACAACCACATCGACCCGGACCTGGCCGTGGAGGTCTTCGTGCTGGAGCCGCAGTAGCGGGGGCTCCCATGCGCCTCGCGGCCCGCAGCTAACTCAGCTCGCGCACCGCCGCCATCGTGCTCGCGGCGCCGATCGCGCCGGCGAGGGCAGGCGCCGCCTCGCCGCCCGGCGAGGGCCACTGACGGTTCGCCTACGTGGCCTCGTAGGTGGGTACGCCTGGCCAAGGACGGCACCCTTAAGCGCGGCGACTGCAGGAAGCCGCCGACGGCGCCGGTCACCGCGAGCACGCCGCGCGGGCGGCGCCCGCCGTCGCAAAGGCGCTAGAGCCTGACGGCCTCGATCTGGTCGCAGAGGGTCGGACCGGTGTGCTCCTCGAGCCGCTCGAGCACACCCGACTCGACCAGCCGCCGCCGGCCCTCCTCGGCCGCCGCACGGTCCGGGAACTCCACCTGCACGAACACCTCGCCGGGGTCCTCCGCGTTGCGCAGCACCATGTACCCGCTGGCCGACTCCCGGGCGCGTGGGGAATCGGAGTCGAACCGCTCCTTCCACGCATCGAAGTCTCCGACCTGTCCTCGCATCACCATGTACGTCATGTACGGCCTCCATTTGCGGTCGTCTACAATTGACTACTCGCAGCGAGTATTGAATTCATGGGCAGAGTAGCGAAATGAGCGAGCGTGTCAAGTCGAAGGTGAAGGCGCCGCGGCCGAAGCGCCGCTACGACTCCACCCGCCGGCGCGACCAGGCGGCGGCCACGCGGCGGGCGATCCTCGATTCCGCGCAGCGGCTGTTCGAGCACGGCGGCTACGCGGGCACCTCGATGGCCGACGTCGCGCGCGAGGCGGGCGTCGCTCTTAAGACGGTCTACCTGGCCTTCGACACCAAGAGCGGGTTGATGCGCGCGGTGTGGCACCGGGCGCTGCGCGGCGACGAGGGCGACGCCCCCGTGGCCGACCGCACCTGGTACCGGGCCGTGCTGGAGGAGCCCGACGCGAGCCGTCAGCTCGCGCGCACTGTGGAGAACGGGGTGTTGGTCAAACGCCGCGCGGGCGCCACGATGCGCGTGATCCAGGCCGCGGCGGCGTCCGACCCCGACATCGCGGCGCTCTGGGCGCGCATCCAGACGGACTTCCACGCCAACCAGCGCACGATCCTCGAGAGCATGGCCGAGAAGCGGGCGCTTCGGCGTGGGCTCGACGTCGACGCCGCGGCCGACCTCATGTGGACGCTCAACCACCCCACGGTGTACTGGCTGCTGGTGGGGGAGCGGGGTTGGAGCGAGGAGCGCTACGGCAAGTGGCTCGAGGCGGCGCTGCGCGAGCAGCTCTTCGGCGAGCGGCCGCTCAGCCGACCTTCGTCTCGAGCCGTCCCTCGACGTCGGCCTCGGCGATGATCGCCTGGAGGCGCTTGTCGTGCGCCATCCACGCGTCCACGCGGGGGCTGAACAGCCCGCGGAAGGCGGACAGCAGCGCCCACCGCCGCGGCGCCGTGACGCGCGCGGCCCGCCGCTCGATGCCGCGGGCGAGCGCCTCGCCGGCCTCGTCGGCGCTGATCCGCTTCATCAGCAGGCGAGGCGTGGCCTTCGTGAAGTTGCCGGCCAGCGGATCCTCGACGATGCCGATCCGGGTCATCTCCGTCTCCACGAAGCCG
>JBJMLK010000257.1:0-6090 GCA_045805345.1 Thermoleophilaceae bacterium
GACGGCGGCCAGCCCGACGCTCGACCGCGGATCCAACGCCACCGTGCCCGCGGCGCTCAAGTTCGACTACGAGGGCCAGCGCCGGATCCTCGGCCCTGCCGTCGACATGGGCGCCGACGAGCTCCTCGACGCCGTGCGACCGAAGATCCTCGCCCTCGCGATCAAGCCGGCCGTGTTCGTGCCCGGCTCGGCGCGCGCGACCCTGAGCTTCCGCCTGTCCGAGCGCGCGCGCCTGGCGTTCACCGTGGCTCGCGTGCGGCCGGGACGGCGGGTGAACGGCCACTGCGTGAAGCGGACCAAGGCAAACGCCGGCAAGCCGAAGTGCAAGCGCCTCGTCCCGCAGGGCGGCTTCTCCGTGCAGGCCGCCGCCGGGCGCGGGTCGACGCAGTTCGACGGCCGCGTCGGCACGAACCACAGGAAGCTGGCCCCCGGCACGTACCGGATCTCCGCGGTCGCGGTCGACGTGCAGGGGAATCGTTCCGCGAGCCGCTCCACGACCGTCAGGCTCGACGGCCAGCATTAGCCCACCCGAGGTCCGACTCGCTCTCTTCGTGGCGCTCGGCGGCGTCGGTGGGCCGCCACGGCGCTGCCGGAGAACAGCGTCCTCTTCAACGACTTCCGCTCCACCCATCACTGCCGCATCGAGGGACTGGGGATACCGGGGGGCTGACCGCGAAGGACGGGGGTCTTGGCGAACGTGTGGTCGTTCAGCTCGCCGGTGTGACCGAGCCGTAGGCCGCGCACTTGCGGTTGCCCTCATCGACGATCGTGGCCACGATCGTGTATTCGTGGCCCGGGTCGCTGCCGGGCAGGTACGGCTGAACTGTGGCGATCCCGGGTCGCGGCGCCACCACTTTCGGAAACGATGGTGGCGGGATTGGCGCCGTCGAGGAAGTTGGAGAACGTCCGTGTCTTTGCGTCGCCGTTCTTAGGGCCATAGGACATGGTGCCGTTGACCGCGACATTCGCTGGCGCATGCCTGTAGACGTAAACGAGGTCCCCGTTGAAGCCGAAAGAAAACCCTAACTTTTTCTCCGCCCTACCCCAATGCCTGCGCCACCGCGGACGGGTGAGGGGTCGTAACTACAGACCTAATGGGCGCGCTCGGGGCCGCCGCCCCCAGGCGCAGCGGCTAGCGACCACGCCGAGCGCGACCCGCGCCCACGCGTCTACCCGCGCCGCGTGCGAGCCCGCGCCCGCCTCCGCTCCGATACACCGCGTGCAGGAACGCCGGGTAGCTGCGCGCTGTGAGCCGCAGCGCCGCGAGCCGTGACGGCGACTCGACCCCGCGCGGGTCCGTGCAGTACTCCACCAGCGGCCGGGCGACCTTTCGCCACTCGAACTCGGTGAGCGCCCCGCGGTCGACCTCCCGAGGGGGGCCCCCGTTCGTGAGCCGGTCGAGCGCGGTCGCGCACGCGTCCGCATCCAGCGCGCCCACGACCGAGCCCAGCCCGCGCGTGGCGACCACGTCGGCCATCGTGTTGCCCGCCGTGCACACCACCGACAGCCCGGCCACCAGGTAATCCAAGATCCGCGTCCGGGACGCGAACTCGGCCTCGAGCGCGGGGCTGTCCAGCGACACGCCGACGTCGGCCTCGTGGAGGTGGTCGAAGTAATCCTGGCGCGAGAGCCACGGGGGCCTGAACAGCACCGAGCCGTCCAGCCGGCGATCGCGTACATAGGCGATCGCCTCCGCCGCGACCGCCTCGTGCGCGCGCCGCTGGCTCGGGTCCGGGTGCTCGAAGGCGACGAACGCGAGCTTGAGATCGGGCCGCCTCGGTTGCAGGCGCTCGAGCGCCCTGAGCGCGGTCAGGGGATCGAGCCAGCTCCACATGCCGCCGGCCCAGATCGCGAGCCGGTCGCTGCCGGACAGCAGTCCCGCGCTGCGCAGCGGCGCGCGCGTTGGGGGCGGAGGCGCCGGGTCGATCCCGTACGGGACCACCGGGAGGCGCTCGGCCGCGCTGGTCGGCGTCATCGCTCCGGTCGCGAGCGCGCTGCCGAGCAGCAGGTCACGCTGGCGTTCGTTGCTGCACAGCACCAGGTCCGCGGCCCCCAGGTGCGCGACGAGCTGGCGCATTCGCCAGCTCGCGACGGCGCGGCGCTCGGCCGCATCCGTGCCGATCAGGGAGGCCTCCAGCGGCGCCGGCGCCGGAACGTCGACGACGAGGCGGGGCGCCCAGCGGCGCGCCAAGAACAGCTGCCGCGGCGACGGCAGGGTCTGGATCACGGCCACGTCGTGGCCGCGCAGCGCCAGCTCGAGCCGCTGGTCGTGGATCGGTCCGGTCTCGAGCGTGCGGAAGGGCCCGTCCGGAAACACCGACGGGCTCGGGGCCGCGAGCGTGACCGAGCACGTCTCCGCCACCGCCTCGGCGAGCTTCAGCGTCCGGCGGTTCGGTCCGGTCTCGCGTTCGAGGATCGGCTCCGGGGCCAGGAACACGACCGACGTTCCTCTCGCGTGGCGGGGCACCCGTACATGATCGCTCACGCACCCACCCTTGCCGCGTAAGCTCTCGCCGTGGTCCGCCGCCTGAAGCGCACGGTGAAGCTCGTGCTCGAGACGCTGCCGATCGTCCCCGCGTGCCGCCGCCTCGCCGGGCGCCGGCTCGCGGGCACCGCGATCGCCTTCTGCACGGACGTCGAGCCCGACGAACGCGCGCCGGCCGAGCCCACGCCCTGGCGCGGATTCGAGCACGTGTCGCGCGAGCTCGTGCCGCCGCTGCGCCAGCGACTCTCGCAGTTGACGGGCAGGCCGTTCGCCATGAGCTGGGGCGTTCGCATGGACGAGCAGGTGGCGCGGGTCTGGGGATCGTCTGTTTGGGCGGCCGAGGAGTACGGCGAGGACCTGCGCGCGCTGGCCGCGCAGGGCGACCAGATCGGCGTTCACGTGCATCCGTGGCGCTGGGACGACGAGGCGGGCAGGTGGACCGTCGACCACCGGCCGGCCTCCGCGGCCCGCGCCGTGACCGATGGGCTTGACGCCTACGAGGCCGCGTTCGGGCGCCCCGCGAAGGCGTTCCGCGCCGGCGACGGCGCCATGAGCGGCGCGATGCTCGAGGTTCTCGCCGCACGCGGGCTGGACGTGGACACGACGCTCGAGCACGGCGTCACGCAGTGGAAGCCGTTCGAGGGCGAGACGGTGGACGGCGAGCCGTTCGACTCCTGGCGCGTCCCAACCGGACCGTTTCGCTCGAGTCCGGCGACGTTCCCGGATCCCGATCCGACCAGCGACGCCGATCCGCTCCTGATGCCGCTCACCGGCGGTCCGGCTCGACGCGGCCGCTGGGCCGGCACGCTCGTGCCCGGGACGCACCCGACCTTCTTCGCGGTGCGGCTGCTCGGCATCCTGCTGCGGCGCAGGCCGCGCGTGCTCGTCTTCGCGGTGCGTGGCGACGAGGAGCTGATTCAGGCGTGGGACGTCGTCGTGAAGAATCTGGAGCACCTCGCGCGCCACGAGGGGGCGCGCTTCACCACGGTCGGGGAGGCGGCGGCGCTGGTGGGCAAGCCGTCGTCAGGACGGCGGGAGTCGCGCGAGGTGCACGTCCTGAACTGAGCGGGGGTCCGTCCCGCCCGGCACGAACGCCAGCGGCTCGAACTCGGCGAACAGGCGGCTCGTCACGTACGACGGTGGGTGGAATGCGGCGCAGGTGTTCGTGCCGATCGAGCGATCGTTCCCGAGCGTCACCGCCTCGCCGCGGTCGTAGCGCGCCCCCGTGCGCCGCCCGGTGAGGAGGTGCCGTTCAGCGTCGCCGTGGGTGGTCAGCATCAACAGGCCGCCGGGCCTGAGGATGCGCGCGAAGTCGGCCATCCAGCGATGGGCGAGCGCCTCGGCCATATGGGGGATCACGGACAGCGCGTACACGAGGTCGAAGCTGTCGTCCGGGTAGGGACTCGGCGGCTCGAGCGAGTTCGTGCGGAACTCCATGAAGGGGAGGTGGGCGCGGCACCACTCCACCGCCTTGCGGTTGTAATCGCACCCGTGCAGCTCGGGCCCGCGCAGTCGCGCCCAGCGGCGGGCCGTGCGGCCGCACCCGCATCCGAAGTCGAGCACGGCGCCGAGCTCCTCGAGCCGCACGCCGGCCGTCGCGATGGTGTCGCGGATCTGCTCCTCCGCGATTGCGGCGCGCTCGACGAACACGTCGGGATGCCCCTGTCCGTCGACGAGTATGCGGAGCCGCGCGGGGGGCAACGGGAGACCGTCGGCGGCCGGCCCAGCCGGCGCGGGCACCCGCGCGGCTGCCAGTCGCTCGAGCGCGCGGGCGACCGGGTAGACGGCGGTCGCGCGCCCGGCCAGCGCGGAGCCGAGGAAGCGAAGCCGTGCGCTGGGCCGGCTCGAGGTCACCGCGGGAGTATCGCGACCGCCCCAAGGGCGGGCCGATCAGCGAGCACGATTCGCACGTGCGCATCCTCGCGCGCTCCAGAGGAGGACCCCCCGGGCGAGCGCCCGAACCGTCGCCGAGCGTCGAAGACGGAGACCGGGACGTTGAACGCGACGGCAGTCGCCGTCAGCCACGATCGCTTCGCGACCCGTAGGCGGCGAGCTGCGACAGTGAAACTCGTCCGACCGGCAACCTGACGGCGCCCGCGCGGCCTTGACTCGAGCCTGAGCGGTAGTAGGTTGGCGCCGTGAGGCTGACACCCTTCCTCGCATTGTCGTTCGCCGTCGTCTGCGCCATTGCGCCCTCGGCGCACGGCGCCCAGGTCATCGGACAGACCGGGACGACGGGTTCCGCCTGCGTCGCGGGGCTGAGCACCGTGCAGGAGGTTTCGGCCCCCGGCTCGCCGTCGTACGAGGTTCCGTTCGACGCTGTGATCACCTCGTGGAGCCATCAGGCGACAACCGGGGCGGGGCAGAAGTTCCGTCTCAAGGTCCTGCGGCGCACCGCAACGACCCACCGCTTCTTCGTCGTGGCTCAGAGCGCGGTCGAGTCGATCAACAGCGGGGCACTCAACACCCGCGCGACGCACCTGGAGGCCAGCAAGGGCGACCTGATCGGACTGACCAACGTCGACGTCACGAGCGTCGGCGGCGCACTCTGTCAGATCAACGGCGCCGCCGGTGACAACGCCCCCTACTGCAGCCCGTGCGACCCGCAGCCCGGCAACAACCAGGACTTCCTGAACCCCGCCGACGGCCTGCGTCCGAACGTCAGCGCCGTCGTCGAGGCCGATCCCGACCACGACGGCGTCGGCGACGCCGACAACTGCCCGCTGCGGGCCAACCCGAGCCAGGCCGACGGCGACGGCGACCTCGACGGCAACGCATGCGACAACTGTCCGGCGCTTCCAAACGCGAACCAGGCGGACGGCGACCATGACGGCGTCGGCAACGCCTGTGACAACGTCGTGCCCGTGATCGCCGGCGCCGCGGTCAGGCCGAGTACGTGGCAGGTCGATCCCAACGGGACCATCGAGACGCGACTCCGCGCGGCGGCTGCAAGGGGAACGACGTTCCGCTACTCACTGTCCGAGCCGGCCCGGGTCGTGTTCACCGTCGTCCGCGTGCAGAACGGGCGAAGGGTGGGCGGCAAATGCGTTAAGCCAACCCCCTCAAACGCGAACAAGCCAACGTGCTCCAGGCTGACGCGGATCGTCCGGTTCGCCCACCACGGCGTGAAGGGACCGAACGGCACGCGGTTCTCGGGCATGTACGGCACGACCAAGCTGAAGCCGGGCGCCTACCACGTCACGTTCCTGGCGACCGACGCGGCCGGGAACGCCTCGGAGCCCGTGACCCTGGGGTTCACCGTCGTCAAGGGCTGACCGCGGCGACCCCGCGTCGTGTAGCGGGCTTCAGCAGTACCGCCACGGGGATTCGAAGTGCGCTCAGCCGCGGGCACTAGCCCGCTTGTGGAGCGGAATCCGAGGTGGCCAGCGGAATTCGCGGTTGCCGGTAGTCCGCTGGAGACCGCCTGAGACCGCTGGAGCCGAGGTCGGACTGTCGCGCGACTGTCGCGCAGGGGCGGGGCGCGACGCGGCAGGCTCCGCGATCACCGGGTGGCCGCGCGCGGCGTCGCCTACGGCGTCAGGGGGAGCGCTCAGCCAGCGTCGTGCCGCGGCCGTAGTAGCTGCTTTGAACCCCGACTGCTGTGC
>JBJMLK010000258.1:0-2937 GCA_045805345.1 Thermoleophilaceae bacterium
CGGCGCGCGGATCCTCGGGAGCCTCGTGCACGAGCTGCGCCGCCGCGGCGGCGGCCTCGGCGTGGCGGCCATCTGCTCCGGCGGCGGCCAGGGCGACGCCGTGATCGTCGAGGTCAACGGCAACTGAGCGCCGGGGGGGCCAGGCCCCGGCGCACGCTGAGCGAAGCGGCCGTTTCGTCCTGCCTCAGTCCCGGTAAGCGGGATCAGGGCAGGACGCAACCTTCCGGACACCCGCTCAGCCGCGCGGCTTCAGCACGTCGGTCCCGAGCCACGGCTGGAGCGGCTCGGGGATCCTCACGCTGCCGTCGGGCTGCTGGTTCTGCTCGAGCAGCGCCGGCACCACGCGGCTCGTCGCGAGTGCGGACGCGTTCAGCGTGTGCACGTACTCGCGCCGCTTCTGGCCCTCGCGCCTGAAGCGGATGTTGGCCCGGCGGGCCTGGTAGTCGGCGGCGTGTGACGCCGACGACACCTCCTTGTAGGTGTCCATGCTCGGCATCCAGACCTCGACGTCGTAGGTGATCGCCATCGAGGCGCTGGCGTCGCGCGCTCCCAGGAGCGATGTGCGGTAGTGCAGGCCCAGCTTCTCCACGATCCCCTCGGCCTTGCCGATCAGCTCGGCCAGGGCTGCCTCCGCGCCCTCGGGCGCCACCACCTGGAAGATCTCCACCTTGTTGAACTGGTGCCCGCGGACCGTTCCCCGCTCCTCGGTGCGGTAGCCGCCGCGCTCGCTGCGGTAGCAGGGCGTGTAGGCGAACGACTTCAGCGGCAGCTCGCGCTCGTCGAGGACCTCCTCGGACCGCATGCCCAGGATCGCGGTCTCGGCGGTGGGGAGGAGGAAGCGCCCGCGGTCGCCCTCGTCGGCCTCGATGTGGAAGACGTCGTCGCGGAACTTCGGGAACTGCCCGGCGTCGTAGCCCACCTTCTCCAGGAGCAGGTGCGGCGGGAGCAGGAACTCGTAGCCGTCGGCGTGGTGCTCGCGGCAGAAGAAGTCGAGCAGCGCCCACTCGAGCGCGGCGCCCAGGCCGCGATAGATCCAGAAGCCGCGACCGCTCAGCTTCGTGCCGCGCTCGTAGTCCACGAGCCCCAGCAGCTCGCTCAGCTCCACGTGGTCGCGCAGGTTCTCGATCTGCGGCTTCTGGCCCCAGACCTTCACCACCTGGTTCGCCTCCTTGCCGCCCTCCGGCACGCGCGGGTCGGGCAGGTTCGGCAGCTCGAGCTGGAGCACGCGAAGCGACTCCTCGAGCTCGCGCTCCGCCTGCTCGTTCGCGGCCACGGCCTCGCGCAGCCTGGTCGCCTCGCCCTCCAGCTCCGCGCTGTCCTCGCCGGCCCGGCGGCGGCGGCCGATCTCCTCGCCGATCCGCTTGCGCTCGGTGCGCGCGGAGTCCAGGCGCGCCCTGCTCTCGCGAAGCTGCTCGTCGGCCTGGAGCAGCGGCCCCAGATCCACGTCGTCGGCGCGCTTGCGCAGCTCGCGTGCGACGGCGTCCGGATCCCGGCGGATGAGGTCCATGTCCAGCATTGGGGGGAGATCGTACGCTCGGAGGTCCGATGCCCCGCGGCGCCGCGTTCTTCGACCTCGACAAGACCCTCATGGAGGGGTCGAGCGCCGTGCACTTCGGGCGCGCCGCGTACAACGCCGGGCTGATCTCCAAGCGCCAGCTCCTGAAGGACGCCTGGGCCAACGTCCAGTTCCGGCTCCGGGGCTCGACCGACGAGACCACCCAGGCGCTCTGGGACCGCATCCTCGACTCGATCGCGGGCACGCGCGTGGTGGACCTCGCGCGGCTCGCGCCGCAGATCCTCGCCGGCGTCCTGCCGCGCCTCTACCCGCAGATGCTGGCGACCGCGTGGGGCCATCAGGACGCCGGGCGGCCGGTGTACATCGTCACCGCGGCGTCGCAGGAGCTGTCGGAGCTGCTCGCCACGGTGCTCGGCTTCGACGGCGGCATCGGTGCGCGCTCGGAGATCCGCGACGGCGTCTACACCGGCCGGCCGGACGGGCCGTTCACCTACCGCGAGGGCAAGGCCGAGGCGATCCGCCAGGTGGCGGCGCAGGAGGGCTTCCACCTGGCCGACTCGTACGCGTACTCGGATTCGGAGTCGGACCTGCCGATGCTGCGGGCCGTCGGGCATCCGGTGGCGGTGAACCCTGACGCCGAGCTGCGCGCCGTGGCGCGCGAGGAGGGTTGGGAGCTGGTGCAGTTCGACAAGCTCCACCGGCGCGTGCGGATCGCGTCGATCGCCGGCGGCGCGGGCCTGGTCGCGGCCGGCGCCGGCTACGCGGCGGCGCGCGCCACCCGGCCCGGGGGCGTGCGGGGCCGCCTCGGCCTCGCCTGACGCCCAGGCACGGCCGTATCCTGTCCCCATGGCGGTCGAGCAGAGGACGTGGACCGACGCCGAGCGCTGGTACCGCGAGCGCTACGCCCGCGCGCCGGAGCGCGACGCGCTCTTCACCACGGTCTCGGGCGAGCCGGTCGACCCGCTCTACACGGCGGACGACCTCCCCGATCCCGACCAGATCGGGCTGCCGGGCGAATATCCGTTCACGCGCGGCGTGTACCCGTCGATGTACCGCGGCCGCCTGTGGACGATGCGCCAGTTCGCCGGCTTCGGCACCGCGGAGGAGACCAACGAGCGCTTCCGCTACCTGCTCGACCACGGGCAGACGGGCCTCTCGACGGCGTTCGACATGCCGAGCCTGATGGGCCACGACTCCGACCACCCGCGTTCGCTCGGCGAGGTCGGACGCGAGGGCGTGGCGATCGACACGCTCGACGACATGGAGACGCTGTTCCAGGGCATCCCGATGGGCGAGGTGTCGACGTCGATGACGATCAACGCCCCCGCCGCCGTGATGCTGGCCTACTACGTCGTCGCCGCCGAGCACCAGGGTGTCCAGCCGGAGTGGCTCGCGGGCACGATCCAGACGGACATCCTCAA
>JBJMLK010000259.1:0-9039 GCA_045805345.1 Thermoleophilaceae bacterium
ACGCACCAGTCGCTGTTCAAGGAGGGCCGCAACGCCTTCTACGACGCCGACGACCAGTACTTCCTGTCGCCGACAGGCAAGGCGTTCATCGCCGGTCAGCTGCGCCACGCCCGCGAGGTCTCGTCGATCTTCGCCCAGTGGGTCAACTCGTACAAGCGGCTGGTGCCCGGCTACGAGGCGCCGGTCTACGTGGCCTGGTCGCGCCGCAACCGGTCCGCGCTCGTGCGGGTGCCGCTGTACCACCCCGGCAAGGAGCAGGCCACGCGCATGGAGCTCCGCTGTCCCGACCCCGCGTGCAACCCGTACCTCACGTTCGCGGTGCTGCTGCAGGCGGGCCTCGAGGGGATCGAGAAGGGCTACGAGCTGCCCGAGCCGATGGAGCGCAACCTGTACCACCTCTCGCCCGACGAGCGAAAGCGCCAGGGCATCGAGCAGCTCCCCGAGACGCTGGGCGAGGCGATCGAGCTGACCGCCGAGTCCGAGCTCGTGCTGCGCACGCTCGGCGAGCACATGTTCAACCGCTACGTGGAGATCAAGCGCAAGGAGTGGGAGGACTACCGGATCCAGGTCTCGCGCTGGGAGCTCGACCGCTACCTGGCGGTCTTGTAACCGAGAGTCATATACCCTGCCCGGTGTGATCCGGGCAGGGGATCTCGCCCCCGACTTCGAGCTGTCTGACCAGGACGGCAACGCCGTGCGGCTCTCCTCGCTGCGCGGGCGCAGCGTCGTCCTCTACTTCTACCCGGCCGCGATGACGCCGGGCTGCACGCTCCAGGCCTGCGGGATCCGCGACCGCCACCGCGAGCTCGAGGCCGCCGGCGCCGTCGTGCTCGGCATCTCGCCCGACAAGCCGAAGCGGCTCAGACGCTTCGCCGGCACCTTCAACCTGCCGTTCACCCTGCTCTCGGACCCCGATCACGCCGTGGCGCGCGAGTACGGGACGTGGGGAGCCAAGACGTCGATCATCCCGCAGCTCCTCACCGAGCGCACGACGTTCGTGATCGGGCCCGACGGGCGCGTGGCGGAAGTCCTGCGCAAGGTCAGCCCCACGAAGCACGACGATCTCGTGCTCGAGGCCCTCGGCCGCACCAGCGCCGAGGACGCCGCCGGCTCCGCGATCCTCGCGGGGCTCGAGCGCTCAGTCGAGCAGCGCGGCTAGCTCCGCCGGCTCGGTCACGGGCCGCTTGCAGGCGAAGCGCTGGCACACGTAGGCCGCGGCGCGGCCGTCGACGGGTTCGCGACCCTCGAGGAGCGGGACGCCGTCGCGCTCCCCGCCGGCCAGCACGAGGTGGGGCCGGAAGCGCTCGCGCACCACGCGCTCGAGCGGCCGGGTGTCGTCGCCCACGAGCGCCACCTCGCGCACGCCCGCCAGGTGGAAGTCGATGGCCTGGAGCAGGTGGGCGAACGCCTGGGGATGGCGCGGCGCGATCGCGTGTAGCAGCTGGATCACGCCGGTGGCGCGCCGTTCGTACTCGTGCTCGCCGGTGAGCGCCGCGAGCCGCAGCAGCCCGTAGGCCGCGCTCGAGTTGCCGGACGGGATCGGGTTGTCCTCGAGGTCCTTGCGCCGGGCCACGAGCCGCTCGTGGTCCGACGAGGTCTCGAAGAAGCCGCCGCGCTCGTCGTCGGCGAAGCGCTCGATCATCGCGTCCGCGGTCGCGCGCGCCGCCGTGAACCAGCGCGGGTCGAACGTCGCCTCGTACAGCGACAGCAGCGCCTCGAGGAGGAACGCGTGGTCCTCGAGGTAGGCGTTGAGCTTCGCCTCGCCGTCCTTGTACGTGCGCAGCAGCCGGCCGTCGCCGTCGCGCAGGTCGCGCAGCACGAACTCGGCACAGGCCGCCGCGGCCTCGAGGTAGTCGTCGCGCTCGAGCACCGCGCCCGCGTCGGCCAGCGCGCCGATCGCCAGGGCGTTCCACGCCGTCAACCGCTTGTCGTCGAGCCCCGGCCACACGCGCTGTGCGCGGACGTCGTAGAGCCGCCGCCGGATCTCGGCCAGCCGCTCGGGCGGATCCTCGCCGCGCGTGAGGATGTTCGCCCGCTCGAAGTTGCCGCCCGGCGTCGCGCCGAAGAAGGCGATCGCAGCGTCCGCGTCCTCGCCCAGCACGGCGCGCAGCTCGTCGATGGTCCAGACGTAGAACTTCCCCTCGACGCCCTCGGAGTCGGCGTCGAGCGCGGAGTAGAAGCCGCCCTCCGGACCGCGCATCTCGCGCAGCATCCAGTCAAGCGTCTCCTCGCACACCGTGCGAAGCAGCTCGTCGCCGATCACCTGCCAGCCGTGCAGGTACGCACGCGCGAGCAGCGCGTTGTCGTAGAGCATCTTCTCGAAGTGCGGCACGAGCCAGGCGGCGTCGACCGAGTAACGAGCGAAGCCGCCGCCCACCTGGTCGTACATGCCGCCGCGCGCCATCGCGCGCAGGGTCCCGGCGGTCATCTCGGTCTCTCCGCGGCGCAGCAGGAGCTCGATCACCGAGGCCGGCGGGAACTTGGGCGCGCCGCCGAAGCCGCCGTTGCGCGCGTCGTACGAGCCTCGCAGCGACTCGACCGCGGCCTCGAGCGCGGCCGGATCGACCTCGTCCTCGGACGGCCGCAGCGCCGCGCCCCCCGACAGCCGCTCCGCGATCCGCTCGCCGCCCGCCCGTATCTCGTCGCGGTTCACGTCCCACGCGTGCGCGACCGCCGTCAGCACGCGCCGCCAGCTCGGGATGCCGTGCCGATCCTCCGGCGGGAAGTAGGTGCCGGCGTAGAACGGCACCTGGTCGGGCGTCAGGAACACGTTGAGCGGCCAGCCGCCCTGGCCCGTCATCGCCTGGCACGCCTCCATGTAGATCGCGTCGAGGTCCGGCCGCTCCTCGCGGTCGAGCTTGACCGGCACGAAGCGCTCGTTCATCAGCGCGGCGGTCTCCGGATCCTCGAACGACTCGCGCTCCATCACGTGGCACCAGTGGCACGCCGAGTAGCCGATCGACAGCAGGATCGGCCGGTCCTCCTCACGCGCGCGGGCGAGCGCCTCCTCGCCCCAGGGGTACCAGTCGACCGGGTTGTCCTTGTGCTGGAGCAGATACGGCGAGGTCTCGCCGGCGAGGCGGTTGGCCATGCTCCGAAGCTACCCGGGAGGCGCCCCGTCACGCAGCAGCTTGCGCCTGATCTTGCCGCTGCGCGTCTTCGGAAGCGAGTCGGCGAAGTCCACGATCCGCGGGTACTTGTAGGGCGCGGTCTCGGTCTTCACGTGGTCCTGGAGCTCGCGTGCGAGGGCGGCCGACGCGTCGTCCGGGTCGCGCAGGACGACCACCGCGCGGACCACCGCGCCGCGCTCGGGGTCCGGTGCCGCGACCGCCGCCGCCTCGGCCACCGCCGGGTGCGAGACGAGTGCGGACTCGACCTCGAACGGCCCGATCCGATAGCCGGCGGAGATGATCACGTCGTCGGCGCGGCCCTCGAACCACAGGTATCCGTCCTCGTCCTGGCGCACCCGGTCGCCGGTCCGCCACGGGCCGTCGCCGCCGTCGAGGAAGAACGTCGGGACGGTCGAGGGATCGGCGCAGAGCTCGCCCTCGTCCACCCACAGCCTGAAGCCCGGCAGCGGCTTGCCCATCGACCCCGGCCTGACCGGCGGCCCGATCGGCATGCCCGTGAGCGCGCCGGTCTCGGTCTGGCCGTAGCCGTCGTGGACCTCCACGCCCACGGCGTCGCGCCAGACCTCCACGATCTCGGGATTCAGCGGCTCGCCGGCGGCCACGGCGTGCCGGAGCACCGGCAGCGGCCGCAGCTCGGCGCGCTTCGCGATCGTGCGGTACTCGGTGGGTGCCATGCAGAGCACGTTCACGGCCTCCCGCTCCGCCACGTGAAGCCGCTCCTCGGCGTCGAAGCGCGCGTCGTGCAGCAGCGCGGCCGCGCCGCGCACCCACGGCGCGATGAACACGTTGCGCGCGGACTTCGACCAGCCGCTCGCCGCCGTGCACCAGCACAGGTCGCCCTCGCGGGCTCCGAACCAATGCTCGGCCTGCACCCGCTGGCCCGGCAGGTAGCGCTGTCCGTGGCGGATCGGCTTCGGCTCGCCCGCGGTACCCGAGGTGAAGGTGACGAGGGCGGGGTCGGTGGGGGAGAGGTCGACGGCCGGCGCCGGGTCGGCCGCGTAGGGCCGCTCGTCGGGAAGCTCGACGACCGGCCCGTCGAAGCCGCTCCCGTCGACCGCCGGGCGGTCGCGCTCGTCGCAGATCACCACGCGCGGCGGCACGCGCTCGATCCGCATGGCCAGGTCACCCGCGCGGAGCTGCTCGGTACACGGCAGGGCCACGGCGCCGATCCGGAAGCAGGCGACCATCGCGTAGACCCAGTCGGGGCGGTTCCCGATCACCGTGGTCACCACGTCCCCGCGCTCGACCCCGAGGTCCGCCAGCGTCCCGGCCAGCCGCGCGGAGCGGTCGGCCACCTCGGCGAACGGGATCTCGCGGCGCGCGCCGTCTGCCCCGAGCGCCACGAGCGCGGTGGCGCGGCCCGGGGCGGCCTCGACGACGTCGCGGGAGAAGTTCACGGGCGGATCGTAAGCGCGCGGGAGCGGCCTTGCGGCGCGCGAAGGGGTTCCTAAATCCGCCGCTCCATAACTCCCGTTCGGCCGCGCCATAACTTGTAACTTTCCGCTCTAGCGGCGCGATTGCAGGTTTGATGCGGGTTGCAGGTGGGGTATGACCTGCGGCGAAAGTTCCGTTGCGGCGGTCTGCTAGGTTGCCGCTCACGCCGAATCCGCACAGGTGCGGAACGGGGGACCCAGAAGTAGGGGCGAATTCCTTCCTCAGCCGAGGAGGGGACGCGCAAGCTCTTTCAGCGCGAGCCCGTCAGCTAACCCCGCAGGCGTACGAAAGAGAATGAACCGCGCTTACGCGAAAACCCTCCTTGCCGCGCCCATTGCGGCAATCGCCCTCCTCGCTCCGGCCACCGCCGGCGCCACCTCCAGTGGTGGCGCGGCGTACAAGGAGCCGCCGAAGAAGGCGACCGTCGTGAACGGAAAGGCCATCGCGCCTGCCAACGCGCCGGACAAGGTGAAGAAGATCTTCGCCGCCGCGAACAAGATCGTGGAGAAGCCCTACCGCTACGGCGGCGGCCACGCGAGCTTCAAGGACTCGGCCTACGACTGCTCCGGCTCCGTCTCGTACGCCCTGCACGGCGCCCACCTGGTCGACTCGCCGATGGACTCCAGCGGCTTCATGAGCTGGGCTCGGTCGGGCGAGGGCAAGTGGATCACCGTCTACGCGAACTCGGGCCACGCCTTCATGGTCGTGGCCGGCCTGCGCTTCGACACGGGCTACCGCGACGAGTGGGGCGCCAAGCACGGCGCCGCCCCCGGCAGCGGCCCGCGCTGGGGACATCCGCGCGACACCAGCGGGTTCGTCGCGCGGCATCCGGGCTAGGCGCCCGGCTTTCTCCGCACGCCTCGCGGTTAGCGCAACCGCAAACAGCGGCTTTTACGGGTGGTCCGATCGCCGCTGTGGTCGATTTGGTCCCTTATAGGGCCCAAAGTGACCACAGCGCGGCCTGGCCACCCTCCTAAGCCGCTGTTTTACGCCCGAGCGGCAGCCGCCGCCACACGCAGCCGCACCCGCCGGTCCTTCAGCCTGAGCGCCGGCGCCTCCACCACGCGCCACGACGCGAACGCGACCAAGTACGTGAGCGGCGCCGCCACCGCCAGGGTGCCCGCCACCCCGAGGCCCGGGCCGCCCACCGCCCGCACCACCTGCTGCACCGGCCAGCCCCACAGGTACACGCCGTAGGACACGTCGCCCCGCGCCACGAGCCGCCCGAGGCGCGCCGGTGTGCGATATGCGGCGAAGATCACCGCGTAGGGGATCGCCATCGCGCCGATCACGTACTCGAACGACGTGCCGATCGAGGCGAGCCACGCGGCCGCGGCCACGGCGAGGCCGCACGTCGTCACGATCTCGCGGTCGCGCAGGACGTAGATCAGCGCCGCCACGAAGAACGCCGCGAGCCGGTTGACCGTGTCCTCCGCGAGGCTCGACGATCCGCCGGCGGTGACCAGGGCGTGGCCGCCCGGGCCGAACGGCAGGTCCAGCACGATCAGCGCGATCGCGGCCGCCGCCACGGCCCCGGCCCGGCGAAAGGCGCCGGCCAGGCCGAGCAGCGCGACGGCCAGGTACGCCTCGAGCTCGAGGGGCAGCGTCCAGAGCGAGCCGTTCACGCCGTCGTGCGGGTTGCCCCTGAAGACGCCCGGTAGGAACAGGGACGTATGGAACGCGCCGTTGCCGGCGATGTAGCTCCACGTCTCGCCGCTCGCGAAGTAGCTGCCGAGCGGCTGCACCGTGAAGAGCGGACCCACCACGAGGGCGGACAGCACCACGACGGCCCACAGGCCCGGGACGATCCTCAGGGCGCGCTTGGTGAGGAAGCGCACGAGTCGCGGGTCGCGGCACCAGCTGCGGGCCACGAGGAAGCCGCTGATGCCGAAGAACGCGGTCACGCCCATGTCGCCAAGCGTCTCGTCGCCCGTGAGCGCGATGACGGGGTCCGCAATCCCGTTGACGAGGAACCCGTGCGACAGGAACACGAGCGCCGCCGCGCCGAGTCGCAGCAGGTCGAAGTTGTTCGAGCCGGAGCCGACTCGCGTGCGGGGCATACCGCTCTGTATCGGCATCGGGCCTCATCGAGCCGAGCAGCGCGCCGGTATCCTCACTGACCCCGCGAGTCAACGAGCCGACCAGGAGGTCGACTTGGCCGTAGCCACGCCTTACACCGAGAAGACCGACGAGCAGCGCGCGATCACGGAGATGGTCCGCCAGTTCGTGGACGAGCAGGTGATCCCGATTGCCGAGGAGCACGACCACGAGGACAAGTTCCCCGAGGCCGTGGTCGAGCAGATGAAGGAGCTCGGCCTGTTCGGAGTCACGATCCCCGAGGAGTACGGGGGGATGGGGCTCGACCTCACGACCTACGCGATGATCGTCGAGGAGCTGTCGCGCGGCTGGATCTCCATCTCCGGCATCGTCAACACGCACTTCATCGGCTCCTACCTGCTGATGAAGTTCGGCACCGACGAGCAGAAGGACCGCTTCCTGCCGCGAATGGCCACCGGCGAGATCCGGGCCGCGTTCTCGCTCTCCGAGCCCGGCCTCGGATCGGACGTGCAGGCGATCTCCACCCGCGCCAAGCAGGACGGCGACGCCTGGGTCATCAACGGCCAGAAGATGTGGGTCACGAACGGCCTGATGTCGGGCGTCGTGTTCCTCCTCGCCAAGTCCGACCCCGACGCGGATCCGCCCTACAGGGGCATGACGTGCTTCATCACCGAGAAGGAGCCCGGCGCCGCCGAGAACACGGGCGACTTCAAGGGCCTCACGATCCCGCCCAAGATCAAGAAGATGGGCTACAAGGGCGTCGAGTCGACGGAGCTCGTCTACGAGGACTACCGCGTGCCCGCCGAGAACGTGCTGGGCGGCGAGGACGGCGTGGGTCAGGGCTTCCGCCAGATGATGGACGCGCTCGAGGTCGGCCGCGTGAACGTCGCGGCGCGCGGCGTGGGCATCGCCCAGCGCGCGCTGGAGCTCGCCCTGCGCTACTCGCAGGAGCGCAAGACGTTCGGCAAGGCGATCGCCCAGCACCAGGCGATCCAGTTCAAGCTCGCCGACATGGCGACCAAGGTCGAGGCCGCTCGCCTGCTCACGCTCAAGGCGGCGCGGCTGAAGGACGCCGGCCAGCGGTCGGACCTGGAGGCCGGCATGGCCAAGCTGTTCGCCTCGGAGACCGGCAAGGAGGTGGTCGAGGACGCGTTCCGCATCCACGGCGGCTACGGGTACTCCAAGGAGTACGAGATCGAGCGCCTCTACCGCGACGCGCCGCTTCTCCTGATCGGCGAGGGGACCTCGGAGATCCAGCGGATGGTCATCGGCAAGAAGCTCCTCGAGCGCCACAAGATCTGACGTGAAGCGGGCCGTCCTCGCAGCAGTCATCGCCACCGCCGCGCTGCTGGCGCTGGCGGCGAGCGCCACCGCCACCCCGCCGATCAGGCACGTCTTCATCCTCGTGCTCGAGAACGAGGACGCCTCGTCGACCTTCGGGGCGAAGTCGAAGGCGCCGTACCTCGCCAAGACCCTGCGCTCGCGCGGCGCCTTCGTGCCGGGCTACTACGGCACCGGGCACGAGAGCCTCGACAACTACATCTCGATGATCAGCGGGCAGGGGCCGAACCCCTACACGCAGGCCGACGCCCCGGCCTACGCCGAGTTCGCGCCGGGTCTCGCCGGCCCGGACGGCCAGTACCTGGGCACCGGCAGCGTCTACCCGCCGCAGGTGAGGACGATCACCAACCAGCTCGACGCGCACGCGCTCACCTGGCGCGGCTACATGGAGGACATGGCGAACGGGAAGAGCGGCGAGCCCAAGACCTGCCGTCACCCCGCGGTCGGGTCGCCCGACAACACGCAGCAGGCGGAGAAGGGCGACCAGTACGCGATGCGGCACAACCCTTTCATGTACTTCCACTCGATCATCGACGACCAGGCGCACTGCGACGCGAGCGTGGTCCCGCTGTCGCGGCTCACCGATGACCTCGAGGCGGCGAGCACCACGCCGTCGTACTCGTTCATCACCCCCAACCTGTGCCACGACGGCCACGACGAGCCGTGCGTCGACGGCCAGCCCGGCGGGCTCGTGAGCGCCAACAGATTCCTCGAGAACTGGGTTCCGCGGATCGTCAACTCGCCCGCATACCGCGCGGGCGGCCTGCTGATCGTCACCTTCGACGAGGCCGAGGGCGACGACGCCTCGGCCTGCTGCGGCGAGAAGCAGGGTCCGAACACCCCCAACAACGGCGGCCCGACCCCCGGCGCCGGGGGCGGCCGCGTCGGCGCGGTGCTGCTGTCGCGCTTCATCAAGCCGGGCACCTTCTCGAAGCATCAGTACAACCACTACTCGCTGCTCCGCAGCGTCGAGAACATGTTCGGCCTGCCGCGGCTCGGCTACGCGAACGCGGCGGGCCTGCGGCCGTTCGGCGAGGACGTGTTCACCAACCCGAGCGGCGTCGTGCTGCCGCCG
>JBJMLK010000260.1:0-6576 GCA_045805345.1 Thermoleophilaceae bacterium
CCGACCTCGTCGAGCGCGATGCGCGACTGCTCGAGGGTGTCGCGGTCGCGCAGCGTCACGGTCTGGTCCTCGAGCGTCTGGTGGTCCACGGTCACGCCCCACGGCGTGCCGATCTCGTCCTGGCGGCGGTAGCGCTTGCCGATCGAGCCGCCGGTGTCGAACTCGGCCGGCATCAGCTTGCGCAGGTCCTCGTAGAGCTTGCGGGCCAGCTCCGGCTGGCCGTCCTTGTTCACGAGCGGCATGACCGCGACCTTGATCGGCGCCAGCCGCGGGTGCAGCCGCAGCAGCACCCGCTCGCGGCCCTCCACGACCTCCTCGTCGTAGGCGTCGACCATGAACGCAAGGGTCGCGCGGTCTGCGCCGGCGGCCGGCTCGATCACATGGGGCACGTAGCGCTCGCCGGTCGCGCTGTCCACGTAGTCGAGCTTCTCGCCCGAGAACTTGGCGTGCTGGGTGAGGTCGAAGTCGCCGCGGTTGGCGATCCCCTCGAGCTCCGACCAGCCGATCGGAAACAGGTACTCGATGTCCGAGGTGGCGCTCGAGTAGTGCGAGAGCTCGTCGGCCTCGTGCGGGCGCAGCCGCAGGTGGTCGGGCCGCAGGCCGAGCTGCTGGTACCACCGCATCCGCGCGTCGAGCCAGTACTCGTGCCACTTCGGGGCGTCGTCCGGCGGCACGAAGAACTCCATCTCCATCTGCTCGAACTCGCGCGTGCGGAACACGAAGTTGCCGGGCGTGATCTCGTTGCGGAACGACTTGCCGACCTGGGCGATTCCGAACGGCGGCCGCTTGCGCGAGAACTGGAGCACGTTCTTGAAGTTCACGAAGATGCCCTGGGCCGTCTCCGGGCGCAGGTAGATGACCGCGCCGTCCTCCTCGACGGGCCCCATGAACGTCTTGAACATCAGGTTGAACTGGCGCGGCTCGGTCAGCTCGCCGCCGCACTGCGGGCAGTGCAGCTCGCCCTCTGGCTGGGCCTCCCGGAGGTGGTCCTCGCGCCAGCGCTTCTTGCACTCGCCGAGGCACTGAACCAGGGGGTCGCTGAACCCCTCCAGGTGTCCGGATGCCTCCCACGTGCGGGGGTGCATGAGGATCGCGGCGTCGAGCGCCACCACGTCGTCGCGCTCCTGGATCATCGCCCGCCACCACTCGCCCTTGACGTTGGTCTTGAGCAGGACCCCGTAGTGGCCGTAGTCGTAGGTGGAGGCCAGGCCGCCGTAGATCTCGGACGACTGGAACACGAAGCCGCGCCGCTTGCAGAGCGCGACGATCTTGTCCATCGTGACCGCATCCTGTGCCTCTGTCGCCATGGCGCGAACCCTAGAGAGGGCTCCGGCGATCAGCCCGGAAACGCCGCACGGAGCGGCTTCCACCGATCAGATTGGCGCGACGCCGCTGGCAGAAAATTCCCGCTAAGAGCAGGTTTTCGGGCGCGCGAAACAGCCGCTGGTGATGTTAGGGTGGGAAGCAGGTCAGAGCAATGGTGAGCATCGCCTTCAGACCAATCAGCCACGTCGCCGCCTGGATCGTCTGGCACTCGATGAAGGTCTCCCTTCTCGAGGATCTCGACGCCCCGGCGCCGCCCGGCGAGCAGATCGCGGCTTAAAGGGCCGCCAACCCCGTCTATACACTCGCCGCGGCATGCCGGTCTACGAGTACCGCTGCGAGAACGGACACACCTTCGAGGTGATGCAGCGGATGAGCGACGATCCGGTCACCGAGTGCGAGGTGTGCGGTGCCCCGGTCCAGCGGGTGTTCCACCCGGTCGCCGTCCACTTCAAGGGCTCGGGCTTCTACACCACCGACTACGGCAAGAAGAAGACCGCCGCGGGCGCCGACTCGGGCGCCAAGAAGGACTCCGAGGGCAGCGGCGGCTCCAAGGACTCGGCCAAGTCGGATTCGGGCTCGGGGTCGTCCGATTCGAGCTCGACCAAGTCGGGCTCCGGCTCCGGCTCGGCGTCCTCCGACTGACCCGAGGGCTACTTCCCCAGCAGCTGGTCGACCGCGCGCGCTCGCTCGCCCTCGGACACGAGCAGGCTGCCACCGGGCCCGTTCGAGAACGGCTTGAGCACGCGCGTGTCGCCCGACCCGCCGGTCAGGAGGTCGGTGAAGAGCGCCGCGAGCCCCGGACCCTTCATGTCGCTCGGGAGCGTGCGCGGCGCGCGCCACGCGATCAGCGGCAGCCGCACGAACGAGCTGGGCCAGTGGATCGGCGAGACGACCTTCGAGCGCATGGCGCCCAGCACCTGCTGCTGGCGCGCGGCGCGGGCGCGGTCGTCCTCGTTGGGCGCGCAGCGGTTCTCGCGCACCCGGGCGAAGCGCAGTGCCTCGCGGCCGGTCAGGTGGTGGTCGCCCCTGCTCAGCTTGATGCGCTTGCCGCCGAAGTGGTTCGACTTGAGGCAGTTGTCCAGATGGATGTCGATGCCGCCGAGCGCGTCGATCAGCTTCGGGAAGTTCTCGAAGCTCACGAGGATCACGTGGTTCACCTTGAGCCCGTTCCCCATGAAGTGCTCGACGGTCCGGATCGCGCCCGCGGCCCCGCCCTGGGCGAAGGCGGCGTTGATCTTCCCGACCCCGGGGACGTACGAGTCGCGCGGGATCGAGAGCTTGCGGACCGTACCGACGCCCACGTGGAGCAGCAGGATGCTGTCCGAGCGCGACGGGCCCGAGGTGGTCGCGCCGGGCTCGCGCGTGCCCTCGGTTCGCTGGTCCGACCCGAGCACGAGCACCGTGCTGCCCGTCAGCAGCGTGCCGCCCGACGACAGGGCCTTCTCTGCGCCGTCGGGCACGCCCGGCGCGGTCTGGGCGCTGATCATGAAGACGACGATCGACAGCAGGATCCAGCTGCCGATCGCGATCGCGGCCCACTTGAGGAAGCGCCGGAGGCGCGGGTGTCCCTCCGGCGGTCCGCCCGGCGGGCGCACGGACGGCGCGGGCTTGCGCCGGCGTAGGGCGTCCAGCGGGGTGGAGCCGGAGGGGCGGAGCCGGTCGAGCAGGCGCCTGCGCGAGCGGTAGGTCCGGTACCCCGGCTTGGGCCCGTCGCCGGGGGGGTCTGGAGCGTCGGGAGCGCCGGAGCCGCCCGATCGGTAGACGCGATACGGGGGCGGCTCCCGGTCGGGAGCGTCGGGGGACACGGCTACGTGTATACCGTCAGCGCATGTCGCCTCGCCGTGTGATCGGCATCGACACGGGTGGAACCAAGCTGCTCGGCGGGGTGGTCGACGAGTCGCTGGAGGTCCGCGACCGGGTGCGCCGCCTCTGGCAGGACGGCGGCAGGCGCGAGGTCCTCGACATGATGGTTGACGCCGTGGAGGAGGCTCGGGCGGCGGCGCCCGACGCGGTCGCGGTTGGCTTCGGGATACCGGGGCTCGTCGATCCCGCCACCGGTGAGGTCGGCTTCAGCACGCACCTGCCGCTCGCCGGACTCCGCTTCCGCGACCTGATGGAGGAACGGCTCGGGTTGCCGGTGTTCGTCGAGAACGACACGAACCTCGCGGTGCTGGCGGAGCAGCGCGCGGGCGCGGCGCGCGAGGCGCTGGACGTCGCGATGCTCACGCTGGGAACGGGGATCGGCGGCGGTCTGGTGCTCGCCGGGCGGCTCTATCGCGGGGCGCACGGGGGCGCGGCGGAGCTCGGGCACGTGGTGGTCGACATGGACGGCCCGCCGTGCCAGGGCAACTGCCCCGGGCGCGGCTGCCTCGAGGTGATGGCGTCGGGTTCGGCGATCGGCCGCGAGGGGGCGGCGGCGGCGGAGCGCGAGCCCGATTCGTCGCTTGGGCGCGAGGCGCGCGGCGGCCGGCAGGTCACCGGCGCGCTCGTCACCGAGCTCGCGCACGACGGCTGCCCCGCCGCGCAGGGCGTCCTCGCGCTGGTGGGAGAGCGCCTCGGCGTGGGGATCGTCTCGATCGTGAACGCGCTCAACCCCGAGGTCGTCGTCATCGGCGGCGGCGCCATGGCCGGCGGCGAGCTCTTGCTCGCGCCCGCGCGGCGGGTGGTGGCGGAGCGCGCGCTTCCGCCCTCGCGCCACCAGGTCCGGATCGTCCCGGCCCAGTTCGCGGACGAGGCGGGGATGGTCGGCGCGGCCGTTATGGCGCTCGAGCAGGGACGGGTGTAGGTGGCGGGTCGCCTGAGCGGTGCCGGCCGGCTGGTGGTCTGCGCCACGCCGATCGGGAACCTCGAGGACGTGACGCTGCGCGTGCTGGGTGCGCTGCGCGAGGCGGATGTGATCGCGTGCGAGGACACGCGCCGCACCCGCAAGCTGCTCGACCGCTACGGCATCCGGGCGCCGCTCGTGTCGTACCACGAGCACAACGAGGAGCGGCGGGCGGCGGAGCTCGTGGAGCGGATGCAGTCCGGTGCGGTGGTTGCGCTCGTTTCGGACGCCGGCATGCCGCTGATCTCCGACCCCGGCTACGTGCTGGTGCGAGCCTGCGTGGCGGCGGGCGTGGCGGTGGAGGTGCTCCCGGGACCGTCGGCGGCGCTGGCCGCGCTCGTGGCGTCGGGGCTGCCCGCCGACCATTGGCGCTTCGAGGGCTTTCTCCCCCGGCGCGCCGGCGACCTGCGGCGCGTGCTCGCGTTGGGCGGCGCGGCCACGCTCGTGGCGTTCGAGTCGCCGCACCGGCTCGGCGCCACGCTCCGCGTGCTCGCGGACCTCGACCCCGAGCGGCCGGTCGCGGTCTGCCGCGAGCTCACCAAGGTGCACGAGGAGGTGGCGCGCGGGACGGCGGCCGAGCTGGCCGACCGGTTCGGAGAGGGGGCGCCGCGCGGCGAGGTCGTGCTCGTGGTCGGTGGCGCGGCGGACCGGCCGGGTGGCGACGACGGGCCGTCATCCGACGCGGTCGACGCGGTCACGCGGCTCGTCGAAGCCGGGGCGAAGCCGCGCGCGGCGGCGAGCGTCGTGGCCGAGCTGACCGGCGAGAGCGCGAACTCGCTGTACCGGGCCGTTCTGTAACAGCTCGGTGACAGATCGCACGGCGCCGCGACAAACCGCGACAGCACTGTGACGGGCGCGTCCGCGGACCGCCGGGTCGCGCTTACGGTCGCGGGCATGAGACCCACGTCACTCGCCGCCACCGTCCTGATCCTCGCGTGCTGCCTCGCCGGAGCCCCACCCGCCGGTGCGTCGCCGCCCTGGCGTTGGCCCGTCGCCGGGCCGGTCATCACGCCGTACACGAACGGATCGGACCCGTATGCCGGTGGGCAGCACCGCGGTATCGACGTCGCGGCGCCGGTGGGCGCACCGGTTGTGGCCGCCGCCGCCGGCGTCGTCACGTTCGCGGGGGTCGCCGGGTCGTCGGGTCTCACGGTCGCGGTCACGACGGACGACGGGTTCGACACCTCCTACCTGCACCTCTCGTCGCTCGCGGTGCGCCGCGGCGACCGCGTCGAACCCGGCGCCCCGATCGGCAGGGTCGGCACCACCGGCCGGCGCTCCGCGGCGGAGCCGCATCTGCACTTCGGAGTGCGCGAGGCGGGCAGCCGGTTCGCGTATCGCGATCCGCTCGACTTCCTGCCGGTCGCGCCGCCCGCAGCGACGCCGCGGTCGCCCGCCCCGGTGCCTGTGGGGGTCCCCATGCGACCGCGCGTCGAGAGCGGCGCGATCCCGGTCCGGGCGCGGCCGCTGGCCGGGAGCGCGCCTGTGGCCGCGACAGTGCCGCTCTCGGCGGCCTTGCCGTTCGGCCTGCCCGCGCCGGTCGCGCCTTCCGCGCCGGCTTCGCCGCCGCTGGCAGCCGCGGCGGCGCCACACGCCCGGCTCGCCGGGCATGCCGTCGCGCCCACCGCGCCGTCGCCGGCCGCGTTGCCCGGGGGTCCGTCGCGCGCATCGGCCCCGGGGCGCCTTGCGGCCGGCGCGCTCGCGAAGCACTCCGTTGTGGGCGCCGGTGCGCGCGACGGAGGACCGGCGCGCCACCCGGCTTCTCGGCGGGCGGCGTCCGCCGCCGGCCCGCGCCACGTCGCCGCTACCCGGCTCGGGGCTCCCCGCCCGTCGGCTGGACCCTCCAACGCTCGCGCGAGCCTCATGGCACGTCCCCCGCTCCCGGTGCGGGCGGAGCACCCCGGCGGCCGGGGCCGCTCAGCGATCGACGTGGGCTGGCTGGCGGCCTGCCTCGCGATGGTCGCCGCGGCCACCATCCTCGGCCGCCCGCGCGCCGCCACCCGCTCCCTCCGGCGCGCCCTCGACGTCCGGGTCGCGCAGGCCGACCGCTCGTGAAGGGTCCGCGCGTCGAACGTCCATTTCACCCCTCTATGGGGCACACAAATGGACCTTCGGCGGCTCCGGGCCCCGTCATTGTCCCCGAGCTCCGCGCTCGCGACGAGCCGACTGCCAGCGGAGCGCCGTGCCCCGTTTCCCCACCTCCCCTAGCATCGCCGCGTGCCGTACTACGTCACCACTCCGATCTTCTACGTGAACGCCGAGCCGCACCTCGGCCACGCGTACTCGACGATCGCCGCGGACGTGCTCGCGCGCCACATGCGCCAGCGCGGGGAGGACGTGTTCTTCCTCACGGGCACCGACGAGCACGGGGAGCCGGTGGCCCAGGCGGCGGAGGCCGAGGGCGTCTCGCCGCGCGAGCTCGCCGA